>JBFNEZ010000137.1:0-10658 GCA_040797825.1 Thermotaleaceae bacterium
GATGCGTTCCCTACGAAAGGGATTCTATGAGGGTGACCAGTTCTTCCATGGTATCTACCACATGATCGGGATGGTACTGCATATAGAGGTCCCTGGGCAATGCGCTCCAGCTGACGGCCACTGAAAGCAGGCCTCCATTTTGGGCGCATTGAATGTCAAAGGGACTATCCCCTACCAATAGGGCTTCCTTTGCAGTACCTCCCATGGCTTCTAAGGCCATTAAAGCCGGTGTGGGATCGGGTTTATGCTTCTCGGTGTCATCGGCTCCGATGATCACATCAAAGTAGTTTTCCAAATCAAAATGACGCAATCCCTTCAAGGCTGAATCATTGAGTCTGGAGGTCACTACCCCCAGCTTATAACCCTTTGACGCCAATGTCTCCAGGGCCTCCTTGACACCTAAATGCATGGTAATATAGGTCTCAAACCGGGCCATCTGAAAGCTGCGATAGGTATCGAGGGCTTCCTGGGCACAATCCTCAAACTCCCTTTCTAGGGTTGTATATAGTGGTTCCCCAAAGCTTTGAAGAATATATTCCCTGGGTACATCTTTTTGAAGATGCTCCTGATAGGTATGTTTAAAAGATTGTATAATCAACTCATTGGTATCCAATAGGGTACCATCCAAATCAAACAATATATATTTTAAAGACATATCCTGGCTCCTTTTTCTATTTTTATTCTACATTTTTCATGCTCAGGGATACCTTTCCCCTTTCTACATCCACCTTGATTACCCGCACCTTTACAATATCTCCCACAGCCACAACCTCCATGGGATTTTTAATGAATTTATTGCTCATCTCTGAAATGTGAACCAAGCCATCATTTTTTACACCGATATCTACAAAGGCTCCAAAGTCGATTACATTTCGCACCGTTCCTGTGAGAACCATATCTAGCTTTAGATCTTCTATCTTCATCACGTCGGTTCTAAAGGTAGGCTTCTCCATTTCTTCCCGGGGATCTCTTCCTGGTTTTTGAATTTCTTCTAGGATATCTTTCAGGGTAGGCAATCCCACTTCCAGTTCTTCTGCCAGCTCTTCCAATTTCCTTTTCTCCAGTCTTTCTGATAAATCAGTCAGTCTTCTCTTCTCCACATCCTCTAGGCTATATCCCAATTTTCCCAAAAGCTTTTCCGTTACTTCATAGGATTCTGGATGGACAGCCGTATTGTCTAGGGGATGGGTTCCTTGGGCAATACGTAAAAACCCAGCACATTGTACGAAGGCAGCAGGTCCAAGCCGTGAAACCTTTGAAAGCTGTTTTCGGTCGGTGAATCTTCCCTTTTCTTCACGGAATTTTACAATATTATTGGCCACGGTTTTACTGATCCCTGAAATATACTGCAAAAGAGAGGGAGATGCCGTATTGAGATCCACCCCTACCCGGTTAACTGCATCCTCAACCACACCTTTAAGGGTCTCATCTAACCGCCCTTGGTTTACATCATGCTGATACTGACCTACGCCCACATGTTTGGGATCGATCTTTACCAGCTCTGCCAAGGGATCTTGAAGTCTTCGTCCAATGGAAATGGCACCACGGATAGACACGTTGATGTCTGGATATTCCTCTGCGGCTAATTTGGATGCAGAGTATACCGATGCCCCAGCTTCATTGACAATCATATAATATACGGGACGGCCAAAACTCTGAATCATCTCTGCTACAAAAAGCTCTGACTCTCTGGATGCCGTACCGTTGCCAATGGCAATGATATCTACTTGATGCTTTTCGATAAGCTTTTTTAAAGCTTCCTTAGCACCTGCGGTATCGTGTTGGGGTGCTGTAGGATAGACTGTGGTAGTATCCAGAAGCTTTCCTGTATCGTCCACTACGGCAATCTTACAGCCTGTCCGATAGGCAGGGTCAAAGCCCATGACCACACGGCCCTTAACAGGAGGCTGCAGCAGCAGATTTTTCAGATTGGCAGCAAAAACCTTAATGGCCTTTTCCTCTGCCCGCTCTGTCAGCTCATTGCGTATTTCCCGCTCAATAGAAGGAGCAATCAATCGTTTATAACTGTCTTCTATGGATTTTTTCATATAGTCTGTAGTAATGGATACCTTTGATTTTAATACCTCCTTGTAAAGCTGATAGAGGATTTCTTCCTCTGATACTTCAATTTTTACCCGAAGAAATTTTTCCTTCTCTCCTCGATTGATGGCCAGTACCCGATGATCGGGTATTTTAGACACCGGCTCCCTATAATCATAGTACATTTCATAAACTGAGGCTTCCTGCTCCTTTACAGCAGATGAGGCAATAGTTCCTTTTTGATAGGTAATCCTTCTCAGCTTCTTTCGATAATCGCCATCATCGGATATTCTTTCTGCCACAATATCCATGGCCCCTTGCAGGGCATCCTCTATGGTATGTACCTCTTTTTCCTCATTAAGATAGGCTGCTGCCAGATCTTCTATCTTCCCTGTAAACATATCTTGGGCCCACAGCAGCTCTGCCAAGGGCTCAAGTCCCTTTTCCTTTGCAATGGTGGCACGGGTTCGCCTTTTTGGTCGATAGGGTCTGTAGAGATCCTCTATTTCCGTTAGGGTAACGGCCTTCTCTATCCCCTGGCCCAGTTCTTCTGTTAGTTTCCCCTGTTCATCAATCAGCCGAAGAACTTCCTCTTTTCGAGCTTGAAGATTTCTTAAATAGGTAAGCCTATCAAAAAAATCCCGCAGTACCGTATCATCCATCTCTCCCGTTTGTTCCTTTCGGTATCGGGCTATAAAGGGAATGGTATTTCCCTGATCAATCAAGTCAATGGTATTGCTGACCTGATATTCCTTTAGTCTGAATTCTGACATCAGCTGCCTGACTAGCAACTCCATTTCTATCCCTCCAATCCTGCACAATCCCTTGGATTTGCAAGCATATTTGTCTTAGTATAGGGTGTCCTATTCTACCATAAGATTTCCATTGAATACTCAACATTATAACATAAAGTAATAATAATACAAAAGCCGGGATTTTGCCCCGACTTTGTAAAGAAGAGAACACCTAGGTCCTCCACTACTCCAATTCATTTTTAAAAGCACAATCTATCTTTTCCTCATCTTCCTCTTCTACTGCTTCTTCCTCTACTACTACTTCTTCCTCTACTACTACTTCTTCCTCTTCTACTGCCTCTTTCTCTACTACTGCCTCTTTCTCTACTACTTCTTTCTCTACTACTTCTTTCTCTACTACTTCTTCCTCTACTACTTCTTCCTCTACTGCTTCTTCTAGAACATTTATTTCCTGATTTCTTCTACTGATGCTAAAGCGTCGTATCACCTGCTCTAAATCTTGGGTCATAGCGCTCAGTTCTTTAACAGATTGGTGGATATTACGAACGGCTCTATCTTGTTCAGCTGTTCTGGAGGAAACTACTTCTGTTCCTGCAGCGGTTACTTCCGAAATCTGGCTTACTTCATGGATGGCCTGTTCTACCAGATCCATGCCCGAAGTGAGTTCTTCCACCACTCCTGTAAAGGCCTCTACCTCATTGGCTACCTTTTGAGTTTCTCCTATAATGTCGTAAAAGGATTGGGTGGTTTCACTGATGACCTGTGTCCCCTTGCGAACACCTACCAAGCTGGACTCCATGGTTTGAACTACCTTATAGGTCTCATCCTGAATTTTTTGTATCAAATCAACAATCCCTGTGGATGCTCGGGAAGATTGTTCAGCCAACTTCCTCACTTCATCGGCTACTACTGAGAAGCCCCTTCCATGCTCCCCTGCACGAGCAGCTTCAATAGCCGCATTGAGGGCCAATAGATTGGTTTGATCGGATATTTGTTTGATAACCTTCACAATATCCCCTATTTGAGCCGTGTGGACCGTCAGATCTTTAATTAACAGGGCTGAATTTCCAACGGTTTGGTCAATGGTTACCATGGTATTGTTGATTTGCTCAATATTTTGAACACCCTTCTTGGCTACCTCGGAGGCTTCCGAAGAGGATTTTAGGATTCCCATGGAATTCTCCGTAACGCCTTTTACGCTGTCTACCATTTGACTTACAATGTTCGTGGTCTGATTCACACTGTCTATCTGCTTGCCGGAACCCCCTGCCACCTCATCAATAACAGCAGCGATTTCTACTACGGCCTTTGAAGTAAGCTGGGCATTGTGCTCTAACTCCCCTGTAGAGGATTGAATCTTGGCCATGGTTCTATCCACATCATCGATAAGCTTCTCTAGGGAGTCCGCCATATCATTAAAGGCTCCCTGCAGTACACCAATCTCATTAGAAGCACTGACTACAATCCGTTCTGTCAGATCTCCCTCCTTGATTCGGTGAATTATTTTCATCATATCCATAATGGGCTTGGTGAAATACTTGGCGAAAAAATAGCTAATCATTAATCCCAATAATATAAACACAAGTGAAATCCATATGGTCCTTTTTAGGGATTCTTTGCTGGATGCCATAATTTCTTCATACTGCTGTTCTGTAATGACACCCCAGCCCGTTGTAGGCACCACGCTGTAACCGCCAATTACCTTTCTTCCTTCCATATCTGTATATACTTCTACACCGTTTTCTCCTTTGATTACTTCAATGGCCGATGCAACCCCTTGTTCTACTGCATTGGCCTTTTGCAATACCTTCGATTGAAAATCCGGGTGGGCAATCACATTTCCCGCTTGATCCACAATATAGCTAAAGCCTGTTTCTCCTATTTTCATATCCCGAGTCAGATAGTAAAGCCGATCCAGTCTCAAATCCACTGCCATGACACCACTAATTCCAGAAAGGGTGCCCTCGATAGGAATGGCCATGATAATAATGGGCATTTTAGAGTCTTCATCAATAAATGCCTCTGATATGTGGGTTTGTCCCTTAACAGCTTCCTGAAACCACTTGGCACTGTTATAGTTTTTTCCCTCATCTCTCCGGCTATTGGTACTGGCGACCACATTGCCCTCTAAGTCAGTCATGTAGACTGCCTTGAATTGAGGACTTTTCCCTGTAATCTTGGATAGTGCAATATTCTTATCATATTTATCCATTTTATCAAATTCCAAGGCATTTACCAGAGTTTTCATAGTATCAATAGAAGCTGTCATGTATAGATCTACCTGCTGAGCAACAATGCCAGACATGGCTCCATTGCTCTCCATGGTGTTCTCTATCATCTGATTCCTGCCATGACGAAAGTCAATACCGCCAATAGCAGCTACCATCACCACAATAATCAAAAGGATCACAGATGCCAGCTGCACATTCATGTTTACGCCTACTTGCATCCCCTTATGCTTTACGGCCTTTTTAAATTTTTTCCTCTCTCTCCCCTTCATCCTCCTACCTCATCTCCCAACTCCTTAAATTATTTCGCTTCACGAACATCCCTCTATCTATTCGACATATAATCTTATATTCCTCCAGAATTTTCTATATTTTTCTACAAGCAAAAAAACAGGAAAAATTTCCTGTTTTTTAGCGTGTCTTTAAATAGGCACCAATAAATAAATCAATGCTTCCATCCATTACAGCCTGTACATTGCCCATCTCTGCATTGGTCCGATGATCCTTCACCATATTGTATGGGTGAAACACATAGGATCGAATCTGACTGCCCCAGGCAATCTGACTGTAGTCCCCTTTTAAGTCTTCTATCTTATCTTTTTGCTCTCTTTCCTTTAACTCAATAAGTTTACCCTTAAGCATTTTCATAGCTGTGTCCCGATTGCTGTGTTGAGAACGCTCATTTTGGCACTGCACCACAATGCCTGTAGGCATATGGGTAATTCGGATGGCGGACTCGGTTTTATTTACGTGCTGCCCACCTGCACCACTGGCTCGATAGGTATCTACCTTAAGATCGCTAGGATTGATATCAATCTCAATGCTCTCATCAATCTCTGGCATCACATCTACAGAGGCAAAGGAGGTGTGGCGCTTGCCGGAAGGATCAAAGGGAGATATGCGGACGATCCGATGGACTCCCTTCTCACTCTTTAAATAACCATAGGCGTTTTCTCCTTCTACTAAAAGGGTAACATTCTTGATTCCTGCCTCTGTATCTGACAGCAAATCCAAAGTCTTGACCCGACAGCCTTTACTTTCTGCCCAACGGGTATACATCCGCAGCAGCATCTCTGCCCAATCTTGAGCATCCAGTCCTCCTGCCCCTGCATGGATGGAGAGGATAGCATTGCTGTGATCATAATCTCCAGAAAGAAGAGTCGCAACCCTTAACTGCTCCATTTCCTGCTCTAATTTTTCTGTCCCTTCCAGGAGTTCCCCTTCAAGGGATATATCTTCCTCTTCAATGGCCATCTCTAAAAGCAGCAGCAGCTCCTCCCAGTTTTGGTACAAATCTTCATATTTTTTCACTTGGTCCTTTAGGCTCTTGCTTTGCTGCAGAACTTTTTGGGCACTCTGGGGATCATCCCAAAAGCCTAAAGCGGCCACTTTTTCATCCAGCTCTTCTATATGAATCCTTAGTCTGTCAATGTCAAAGAGAAGCCCTCAAATCCTGTAAAGTTTCCGCAAAGGAATTCAATGTTAATCTCAACTGTTCCAACTGAATCATTTACTCACTTCCTTCTTACTTATTCCCGCAACATTTTTTATATTTTTTACCGCTGCCGCAGGGGCAGGGATCATTTCTGCCAATACTGTCATTCTTCACTACCGGCTTCTTTCCTGCTTCACCGTCTCCACTGCTGGTAGCAGTTACCTCCACCACCTGTTTTCTTTGGGTTTGGGTCTCAACGGTAACACTAAAGAGATACCGCAGGGTATCCTCCTGGATGCTCTTAATCATGGCTTCAAACATATCAAAGCCTTCCACTTGATAGGCTCTTACCGGGTCTTCCTGTCCATAGGCTCTTAAGCCAATCCCTTGGCGGAGCTGATCCATGGCATCGATATGATCCATCCATTTGGTATCCACCACACGCAGGAGCATGACACGCTCCAACTCACGCATCCGCTCTTCTCCTACTTCCTCTTCCTTTTTACTATAAACAGCTTCTGCAACCTCAAGGACTCTCCCCTTCAGGTCTTCCTTTGTAAGACTTTCAATATCTTCAAACTCCAAGCTTCCCTTGGGCATAAATATGCCATGGAGATAGTCTTCCATTCCTTTTAAATCCCATTCCTCTGGGTATTTGGCTTCAGCAGTGTATATTTCGATGACGCCATCCACCATATTTTCCAGCATACCCATCACGTGCTCCCGGAGGTTTTCTCCCTCTAACACACGCTTCCTCTCTTTATAGATGATATCTCTTTGTTTGTTCATTACATCATCATATTGGAGGACATGCTTTCGAATGGAGAAGTTTCTTCCCTCTACCCTTTTTTGTGCTGTTTCAATGGACTTACTCAAAAGTCCCGCTTCTATGGCTTCCTCATCATCCATTCCCAGCTTTTCTACAATGCCCATGATTTTCTCTCCGCCAAATAGGCGCATTAAATCATCCTCTAAGGAAATATAAAACTGGGAAGAACCTGGGTCTCCCTGACGTCCAGCACGGCCCCGCAGCTGATTGTCAATCCGGCGGGATTCATGCCTTTCTGTACCAATAATGTGGAGTCCCCCAGCAGCCAATACCTTATCATGCTCTTGATCAGTATTTGCCTTGATTTCCTTATATATCTGCTGATAGAGCTCTCTAGCAGCAATTAATTCTGGATCCTCTATTGGCGCATAGCCCGTAACCATAGAAAGCACCGCTTCTCCATAGCCTCGTTTGCGCATCTCCTTTAAAGCCATAAACTCAGGATTTCCACCTAGTACAATGTCGGTTCCACGACCTGCCATGTTGGTAGCAATGGTCACAGCTCCAAAATGTCCTGCCTGAGCAACAATCTCTGCCTCCCGCTCATGATGCTTGGCATTTAACACTTCATGGGGAATCCCTTGACGCTTTAATAGGCTGCTGATCAACTCTGAACGCTCAATGGATATGGTACCTACCAGCACGGGCTGTCCTGTTTTATACTTTTCTACGATTTGATTCACCACCGCACGGAATTTCCCCATCTCCGTCTTATAGACCGCATCGGGCAAATCCTTTCGCTGGATTTGTTTATTGGTTGGGATGATGACTACATCCATGTTATAGATGTGTTTAAACTCATCTTCCTCAGTTTTCGCTGTTCCTGTCATACCAGCCAGTTTGTTGTACATCCTAAAATAGTTTTGCAATGTAATGGTAGCCAGGGTCTTAGATTCCCGCTGAACCTCCAAGCCTTCCTTTACTTCAATGGCCTGATGCAATCCTTCACTATAGCGTCTTCCAAACATCAGCCGTCCTGTGAATTCGTCTACAATGACGATTTCTCCGTCCTTAACCACATAGTCCTTGTCCAGCTTCATCAGCTGATGGGCCTTTAGAGCTTGATTAATATGATGGGCGGTCTCCATATTCTCAGGATCTCCAAGGTTCTCAAGGCCAAAGAACTTCTCAGCCTTCTCATCCCCTATATCGGTCAATACCACCGTATGGGCCTTCTCATCCACCGTAAAATCCGCTTCCTTTTTCAAGGTCTTTACAAATTGATCGGCAATAAAATACATCTTCGTAGATTTCTCACCTGCTCCAGAGATAATCAAAGGAGTTCTGGCCTCATCTACCAAGATACTGTCTACCTCATCCACAATAGCAAAATTTAAATCTCGCTGAACCATTTCCTCTCTATAAATCACCATATTGTCCCGCAAATAATCAAATCCAAACTCATTGTTGGTTCCATAGGTGATATCGCAGTTATAGGCTGCTTGGCGTTCTTGATTATTCAGACCATGAATGATGCATCCCACGGAAAGCCCTAGGAACTCATAGATCTTGCCCATCCAGTCCTTATCCCGTTTCGCCAGGTAGTCATTGACAGTCACCACATGAACCCCTTTTCCCTCTAGGGCATTGAGATAGACAGGCAGGGTAGCTACCAAGGTTTTTCCTTCACCGGTTTTCATCTCAGCAATCCGTCCTTGGTGAAGCACCAACCCCCCCAGCATCTGTACTGGAAAGTGCTTCATACCCAAGGTCCTCCAGGAAGCTTCTCGGACTACGGCAAAGGCTTCTGGCAAAATATCATCCAAGGTTTTTCCCTGCTGGAGCTGTTCTTTCAAGTAAAGGGTTTTGTTCCGTAGATCTATGTCACTAAGTTTCGCAATATCCGGCTCTAAAGCTTCAATTTGATGAACGGTTTTTAAAAGTCGTTTTACTTCTCTATCATTAAAACTACCGAAAATCTTCTCCAAAAAACTCATCTTCTCACTCCTCATAAAATCTAAATAATACTCTAGTTATCATTTTAACACAACCTTTTTCTCCTGAAAAGGAAAAAGGAAGATGAACCGCTTCTTCCTTATATTGTGCCTTTATATCCAAATTTTATCATTCTACTTCTAGAATGCAAGTGATTTTTTGTCATTTCTCCATAGATAAATAGAATTAATCCCAAGGTAATAAATAAATCCCCAATGCTGATTACCTTTGAAAGGGGGTACGGCTTTGGAATAACAATAAACTTTGCCAAGTATTGACTCCAATTACCAGTGGTCTCTAAAGCCATAAAGTTGGTCACCCTTCCGCTGACAATGGCTTCTATCAGATCTTCCATTCCTGCTAACCTTAGTCCCTCTATAGAGATTGGCATCCTCCAGCCATTTAAAAGAATGACCAGTAAATTGAGTACCAATCCTATCAACAATACCTTAGAGCCTTTTTTATCCAAATTGAGTACCAAAAGGCCCACCAATATCATAATCGATAGACCATAAGTATAGGTTTGAACATAGCTTAAAAAAGAAAAACGCTGAAATAAAGCAGGAGATATTTGAATAAAAAAAGCGATAAAAATCAAAGGCCAAGCACGAAGTGACACATGGGCCAAATTAGAAAATCTTCCCTTTCGTACTTTTCCCAGTATAAATCCAATGATGCCGCCCTCTAATAACAAATTTTATCGCCTCCCATAATCTAGTTCTTGTGTATCATAAATGATACCAACTCTATTGTAACATTTTTTTTCTGCTTTTTTCGATAATTTTTTGTAAAATTACTAAAAAAAGAGCAAAAACCTCCCCAGTACTTAAAGGAGGCTGTCATATACTATATTTAGACTCTTGAGAAGTGCTCGTTCCTATTTTTTCCTTCATCTTTTCCTGAGTAAATAAGGCTATGCCTCCGATCATAACTATGTCACCCATACTCAAGCTTTTAGGAAAGGGGTAAGGCTTTCGCAAAGGGAGAATATCCCCCAGCAGCTTGAGCCTGGTTTCTTCATCCATCACCCGATGCACCATATCTTTGCCATTCTCTAATCTCTCTATAGTCGTCTTGTATAATTCTCTGTCGATCTCCCTTATATCTACAGGCATTTGGCCTCCGTTGGCCATGATAACCATGAAGTTTAGCAGAATCCCTAGGAATATCCACTTAAATCCCCGCTCTTGACGGTTTAGATAAAGAGACCAAAAAAGAAGACCATAGGTGAGAAGGTGTATAAACCATAGGTTTTGGGTTACCCAGGCGGCAGCAGGCTCAATTTCTTTTTGAAGCAGATATCCAGCAGCAATTTCAATCCAAGCGGAAGCTATCATCAACGGCCAGCCTTTGATATGAATATGGATGAGATTCTTTATTTTTCCTCCTCGAAGCTTTCCAACCAATATACCACTTCCTAAGGATTCAACCAGCAT
>JBFNEZ010000138.1:0-10408 GCA_040797825.1 Thermotaleaceae bacterium
CTAAGGAGGGTGCTCAGACTGCGGCAGCAGTCGTCGAAGGGAACCTAGGGTTCCCCTAGCAAAAGCCTCTTTAAACGCTCTTTTTACAGTATAACAAAAAAAATATCGAAAAAAAGTGTTTTTTGTTATATTATAACAATTTTAAATTAAGTTTTCTCTATTTTAAAAGGGGAAAGGATAAGAGATAATAATAAATGAGGTTTTAATATATAAATGAAATAATTATTATATACAATTTACAAAAGCAAAAAGATAATACCTAAAATATGATGTCGAAGGTGATTTTTCTGAAAGAAAGAAGGATCTATTTAAGTGAAAAAATTAAAGAGATACCCACAAAGCCAGGTGTGTATCAAATGAAGGATGCTGAAGGAAATATTCTATACATAGGAAAAAGCAAGAGGTTAAAGTCTAGAGTCCGATCTTATTTTAATACTGAGCACAAATGGCGGAAAATCAAGAGGATGGTATTTCATATTCATGATATAGATTTTATTATTACGGATACCCATTTAGAAGCGCAATTATTAGAATGTGCACTTATTAAAAAAATAAAGCCTCTATATAATATTCAATTCAAAAACGATAAAAAATATCAGTATTTAAAGATTGGGAATGGCTATGGAAGTAAGCCCCTATCTATAGTGGATGAAAGGGAAAATGAATACTGCTTTGGACCCTATAGAAATGCTAATATTCTTTTTGACTTAGTTCATATTTTAAAAAATATATATCCTATATTTAAATCTGGAAATTCTTATAGCTTCACATATAATATCTGGCCTATGGAAATGGATAAAGATGACTCTGAAAGGAATAAAAAATCCATGATTGAAATTTTCTCGAAACAGGAATGCATGGAGGCCTTTTTATGGAAGTTGGAAGACAAAATGAAAGCAGCAGCTTTAGAATTTCAATATGAAAGAGCGTCTATTTATCGAGATATATCTCATTTGCTAAAGTATATATTCAACTACAATACTAAGGCAGCGAACCCTTTAAAGATTGATAGGGTTCTAATAGGTGAAAAAATAGAAGATGGATATAAACTTTTCTATATATCTAATGACAGACTCATCTGCAAAAAGAAGTATAAAGAAATCACAAAAGATCTAATTGAAGAATTTGTGCTTGTAGGAAAAAAAATAGAACATAAAAGAACTCAAATAGAATCAGAAAAGAGAGAGTTGGACTTTAGAAAGATCGTTCGCGCAGAAATTCAAGGAGGAAATTTTAAAGCAGTACTTGAACTCAATGAGAAAGCTTGTGTAGATAAATTTCTTTATAAGCTTTTAGAGTGAGTTTTGTAAGTATATTTTATTAATAAAGAATTCAAAATAAGGAGATGATTATATTTGAATCCAATCGGGTGGGGCATTATTGGTTGTGGAGATGTTACAGAAGTAAAAAGCGGGCCAGGGTTTCAAAAAGCAGAAAATTCTAATTTGGTAGCTGTAATGAGGAGAAATGGTGCATTGGCTGAGTCCTATGCAAAGCGTCATCACGTTCCAAGGTGGTATGATGATGGAGATAAGCTTATCAATGATCCGGAGGTTGATATTGTATACATTGCCACCCCTCCAGCCTATCATAAAGAATACACCATTAAGGCTGCAAAGGCAGGACGAGCAGTTTATGTGGAGAAACCAATGGCGCTTACTTATAAAGAATGCCAAGAAATGATTCAGATTTGCCAAGAAGCAGAAGTGCCCTTGTATGTAGCTTATTACAGAAGAGCATTGCCTAAATTTATTAAAATTAAAGAATTAATTGATACAGGGGTCATTGGAGAAGTACGATTTGTTACGGTTAAAAATTATGAAAAACCTAAGGTGAAACCTGGAGAGAAAGAGCTTCCGTGGCGTGTTGTTCCAGAAATAGCAGGTGGCGGTATTTTTGTAGATATTGGCTGCCACACGCTGGATATTCTAGATTTTCTACTGGGACCTATTCAAACAGTACAAGGCAGCGCTGGAAATCAGGGATATTTGTATAGGGCAGAAGATATCGTTGCTGCTAATTTTGTTTTTCAATCAGGGGTGCAGGGAACTGGAATATGGTGCTTTACAGCCTATGAGGATTATGATATGAATGAAATTGTTGGAAGTCAAGGGAAAATAAGCTTTCCAACCTTCGGCTCCAATCCAGTAAGGCTAACTACAGAAAATGGTACAATAGAATTTCCTATTGAAAATCCCCTTCATATTCAACAACCCTTTATACAAACAGTTGTGGACGATCTTATCGGGAAAGGAAAATGTCCCAGCACTGGGGAGAGTGCTGCCAGAACTAGTTGGGTAATGGATACTATTTTAAGAGATTATAGGAGCATTCAAATACAGGAATTTTAGAAATGCTAATAATGCTAGTATTAAAAACCGCCAATGGCGGTTTTTGTATCTGCAGAATAAAGGAGAGATTGTTGGATATATTGGCTCCAATGGTGCAGGAAAAAGTACAACGGCAAAGATTCTATTAGGAATTCTTTCTATTCACTTATCTATCCATATTCATTCTTACCTCTACTATTTCCATTAGAAAGGTTAACTCTATTTCAATTATTTTCTAATTATGAATCTCTAAGAGGTGTTAAAGTCTTTGTTATAGACTTCTAACATTATTAGAGATTTTTTATTTATCATTTAACCCAGATAGAATAGTATAAATATTCTTTAATTAATATATATACTATAAATAAATAATATAAATGTTGACATATCATAAAATAATATAGTAAAATCTTAAAAACGAGGTGATAAATTTTGAAAATTCTTAAAAAAATTGCAATAGATGTAGAACAATTTAGTAACAAACAAAAATTAATTGCAAAATACTTGATGCAGAACAAAGATAAAATTGGCTTTATGACTTTAAGAGAATTAAGTGAAGCAATCAATGTGACAGAAGTAACTATTCTTAATTTTTGTAAAACCATTGGACTAGATTCCTTTAGTGAGATGAAAAAGGAGTTTCAAGAAATTATAAAAAAAGAACTTCACGTGCCTACGAAAATAGAATCATCTCTTCAAACACTGGATAATTTGAGGGATGCCTTCGAGAATACGATTCAAATACAAAAAATGAACTTTGAGCGTATTATTCAGTATAACTCCTTAGAGAGTCTGCAAGATGTAGGAGATCATATAGGCAAGTCTAGAACGGTATATATTTGCGGAGTAGGGGTATCAAAAGTTATTGCAGATTATCTTCATAATAGATTAAAGTTGATCAACATAGACAGTAGAATACTGGATGTTGGTGATATGGTATCTCTTAGTATTGATCTTTCCAAAGCGAGTCAAAAAGATTGTTTCATATTGATATCCTTTCCTAGTTATTCACCCTTGGTTATTAATCTTTCAAGATATTTGATTGAAAAAAATATGAATTATATTGCAATTACTGATAATGAAAAATCGCCTTTGGCAAAGGAATCGAAAATTTTACTTAAAAGTTATAATGAATCCTTGGTATTCTACAATTTCATTTCTTCAACAATATCTCTGATTGAGTTGGTTTTAATCGTCTTATCTTTTAATATGAAAGATAAAATCATGGAGAATATAGAAGGGCTAGAAGAAGTTCAGGACTTACTTATCAAAGATATCTAAAATCAACAACTGGATAGGCAAATCTATCCGGAAGAATATAAAAAAGGGGGATGTTTATGAAAAAAAGAGGTTTAGTTTTATTGGTAGTTATTTCCTTGCTCCTTTCCTTACTGATAGGATGTGGAGGAGAAAGTAAAACGTTAGGAGGGGAAACTACTGAAATCAAAGGAAATAGTCCCAAAGCAGTCACAATCGGTTTAGCAGGGGATGCGTACTCTCTAGATCCATATCCACTAAATGAGACCATTACCAATGCAATCAATTTGCACTTGTTTGACACGCTGGTTGCTGCTGATGCAGACCTACAGCCTGTGCCTGCCCTAGCAGAATCATGGGAAGTATCGGAAGATGCAAAAATTTGGACCTTCCATCTTAGAAAAAATGTTCAATTTCACAATGGTAATTCATTTACAGCTGACGATGTGCTATATTCTTTGGACAGAGCAAAAGTTGATATGTCAGCATTTAAGTATACGGTGGCTACTGTAGACAGCTATAAAAAGCTGGATGATCATACCGTTGAAATTGTAACAAAAGATCCAAATTCACTATTACTTGCCCACATTAAAGATCTTATGATATTGGATAAAGAAAGCTGCGATGGCCAAACTGACGAGTGGATTGCCCAAAACCCTAATGGAACTGGCCGATATAAGTTTGTGGAGCATGTAAGAGGCGATAAGATTGTATTTGAAAGAAATGAAAATTTCTGGGGAAAACTCCCAGAAGCTGAGAAGGTTACTTTTAAACCGATTACGAATGAAGGAACCAGAACAGCCAACATTATTTCAGGAGCTGTAGACTTAATTGTGGATGTTCCAGTACGGGATGTTGAAATAATTAAGGCAAAGGAAAGTACAGAAGTAGTTTCTCAACCAAGCTTAAGAGTGCTCTATCTAAATTTAGCCGGTTGGACGGATAAACCTAGTAAAGATGCCAAAATTCCTATGAAATCTCCGGATGGTTCAAATCCTTTTAAAAATATCAAAGTTAGAGAAGCTATGTACCGTGCAATCAATGAGGACGAAATAATTGAGAAAATAATGAATGGTTTTGCTGTTCCTGCTGCTACATATGTGCCAGAAGGTTTCAATGGATATAATGGAAGCATAAAACGGCTTGGATATGATCCAGAGCTTGCAGAAAAGCTGCTGGATGAAGCTGGATATCCAAAGCAGGCTGATGGTTATCGCTTTGAGGTTACACTAGATGCTCCAAATGATAGATATGTAAAGGATGCGGAAATTGCAACGGCCGTTGCTTCATATTTTGAGAAGGTAGGTATTAAGGTTAATTTGAATCTAATGTCTAGAACTGTATTTTTTACCTATATTGGAGCTATAAACAAAGAAGGAGATAATACTCACTTGTGTATGACTGGATGGGCAGATAGTGGTGGAGAAAGTGCACTCATGGCCTTGGATTTATTGTATAGCATGTCTCAGGATGGCTACATTAAGACGGGATACGGTGGTGTAAATAGGGGTTACTATCAAAATCCAGAAGTAGATAAACGAATTGATCAAGCCATTGCCACAGCTGATACAGCTGAGAGAGATAAGCTTATGCAGGAAATATGGAAAATAGCAGATGAGGATATATCTTATATTCCTCTACATTTCCAAAAAGATATTTATGCCCACAATAACAAGATTAAATATCATCCGAGAAAAGACAATTATGTATTTGCTTGGGATGTAGAGTTCATACAATAAATGATAATAATAGGGAAGGATTTTATTCCTTCCCTATTATTTAAACTGGAGGTGATTGAATGCTTCGCTATTTTATAACCAGAACTGCCCAATTAATTCTTGTATTGATGGTAGTATCTATATTGGTTTTTACCTTAACGAGTGTTATGGGAAATCCAATATATTTGATGGTCAGGGAAAATGCCACCCAGGAGGAAATAGATGCGGCAGCAGCCTATCTAGGGTTAGATAAACCATTACCAGTACAATACCTGGTTTTTGTAAAGAATGCTTTAAAAGGGGATTTTGGAAAATCTTATGTCTATCATACATCTGCATTAAAGATTATCGCAGAAAGATTTCCAGCCACTTTAGAAATTGTAATTGTAGCCATGCTATTGTCTGGGTTTTTAGCTATTCCACTGGGCGTGTTTGCAGGGGCTTATCCAAATAAATTTATTAGTAAAACCATCATGTCCATATCTATCGCCGGAATATCCTTGCCATCTTTTTGGGTAGGCATGGTAATGATATTTGTGTTTAGTCTCTATTTAGGGGTGCTGCCTGTTTCTGGGAGAGGAGAGGTAGGAAATTTTTTAGGTATGAGAACAAGTCTTGCTACTTTCAGTGGCTGGAGACATATTCTACTGCCTTCTATCACTCTTGCTTTAGGGAATATGGCAACTATACTGCGGTTGACCCGTGCGGGCATGCAGGAAAATATGAAGCAGGATTATGTTAAATTTGCAAGGGCAAAGGGTGTATCCAGAAGAAAAGTATTGTTTGGTCATGCATTGAAAAATACATTAATTCCTGTAATTACTATATTTGGTTTACAGCTAGGTACACTCATTGCTTTTACGACCATAACAGAAACCATATTTGCCTGGCCGGGAATGGGGAAGCTTTTGATTGATGCTATTAATAGTGCAGATAGACCTATTATTTCTGCCTATATTTTGTTTGTAGCAGTGATGTTTGTTTTGATAAATTTTGTTGTAGATATACTCTACACAGTAATAGATCCAAGAATAGATTTATAATAAAAAGGCAGGTGATAATGTGAAAGAACAAGTTCAAACAGCAAAGTCATCCCATAGTTTTAAAACCCAATCTAAATGGCAGTCTTTTTTCAGATCAGAGTTTTTTTTCAAGTATAAAAAATCTACAACCGCAATTATAGGTTCAGTGATTACGATTTCTGTCTTGTTAATCGCTCTATTTGGGCCCCTGCTTACAGTTCAAAATCCCTACGATTTAAGCAACATTAATTTGGGAGATGCATATAAGCCTCCGGCATGGATCGCAGGAGGGGATTCCCAATTTCTGCTAGGTACAGATCAACAGGGAAGAGATATTCTTAGTACCATTGTCTATGGAAGTCGCGTGTCTATTATTATAGGGATTGTAGGAACACTTTTAGCAAGTTTAGTTGGCATAACATTGGGTCTTATTTCGGGATACTTTGGAGGCAAGGTAGATGGGGTGATTATGAGAATGGCAGATATTCAACTATCCTTCCCTACTATGCTAATTGCTTTATTCCTAATGTCGTTTTTTGGCAGAGGAATTAGAAATATTTTAATTGCACTATGCCTTGTGGGTTGGGTAAGCTATGCGAGAACTGTTCGGGGTGAGACCCTGTCAGTAAAAAAGAAAGAATATATTGAGGCGACGAAAGTTATTGGACTTCCAAATGTTATAATTCTCTTTAAGCATGTTCTACCCAATGTTTTTACCTCCATTATTGTATTATCTACCATACAGGTAGGTACATTTATTTTAACGGAAGCCACCCTTAGCTTTTTAGGACTAGGAGTACCTGTTACAAGGCCTTCATTAGGAATGCTCTGTGATAACGGATTTAAAGTTCTTTACAGCGGTTTGTGGTGGGTATCTATTTTCCCAGGCTTATATATTATGCTTATTGTTTTTGGCATTAATTTATTAGGGGATTTTTTGAGAGATGAGTTAAATCCAAAACTTAAGTAGGGGGGGAACATATGGATAAAAAACTACTAGAAGTAAAAGCATTAAGAACATATTTTCATACATTTAAAGGAACTGTAAAGGCTGTAGATAATGTTAGCTTTGATATTCATGAGGGAGAAGTATTAGGGGTTGTAGGAGAATCAGGTGGAGGAAAATCAATTACTGGATTTTCTCTTATAAGACTTATCGATGAACCTGGTAAGATAGAAAGCGGAGAAATTTTATTTGAAGGAAAAGATTTGATGAAGCTTTCAGAAAAGCAAATGAACCGTATCAGGGGAAAAGAAATTTCAATGGTTTTTCAAGATCCAATGACATCTTTGAATCCTGTTTATACCATCGGAGAGCAAATGGAAGAAATGTTACTGCTTCATGAAAATTTGTCTAAACAAGAGAGAAAAGAAAGATGTATTCAGCTTTTAAAAGATGTAGGGATTTCCAATCCAGAGAGCAGACTAAAAAATTATCCCCATCAATTTAGTGGTGGAATGAGACAAAGAGTAGTCATCGCAATTGCTCTTGCGGCAAAGCCTAAACTCATTATCGCCGATGAACCCACAACAGCCCTTGATGTTACCATACAAGCACAAATACTAAGGCTTATGAAGAAATTGGTAGAGGAACAAGGCTGTGCACTAATACTAATCACCCATGATCTAGCTGTTGTCTCCGAAATGGCTGACAGAATCAATGTAATGTACTGTGGTAAAATCATTGAGAGCGGTTATGCTCAAGACATTATTCAAGCCTATGGACATCCCTATACAGAAGGACTGTTGAACTCTATTCCGGATATTGATCAAAATAAGGAAGAATTAGATCCAATTCCTGGTATTGTACCCAATATGTTTGAGTTGCCAAAGGGCTGTAATTTTGCCTCAAGATGTAAATATTGTCAGGAAATCTGTGTGGAGAGAGAACCAGAGCTTATGACGATAGGAGAAAAACACCTTGTTGCCTGTCATTTTCCTGGTAGAGGGGGGGCAAAATAGTGGAAAGAGTATTGGAAATTAGAAATTTGGAACAAACCTTTGATTTAAATAAGGGTTTATTAGATAAACTAAAGTTTAAAAATGGAAAATTTATTAAAGAAGAACGGATAGTAAAGGCAGTGAGCGGCATCAGTTTTGATATAGACAAAGGTGAAGTTTTTAGTTTAGTTGGAGAATCAGGATGCGGTAAATCTACAACAGCAAGGACTATTATCAAACTGATAGAGCCCAAAGGAGGCAGTATAAGGTTTAAAGATAATGACATTACCCATCTTTCATCGGTGGAAATGCTGCAATATAGAAAAAAAATACAGATGATATTTCAAGATCCCTATGCCTCTTTAAATCCCAGACAACAGGTCCTCGATATTCTTACAGAGCCCATGTTATTTCATAAAATTGTCATACACCAAAAAGAAGCTAGAGAACGAGCATTGACGCTTTTGGAAAAGGTAGGAATCAGAGCGGAACAAGCTGACAGATATCCACATCAGTTTAGTGGCGGACAAAGGCAACGAATTGGTATTGCTCGGGCTTTGGCAGTGGAACCTGAGTTTATTATAGCAGACGAGCCAGTTTCAGCATTAGATGTATCGATACAGGCTCAGATTCTTAACTTGCTGATAGCTCTCAAGGAAGAATTTAATTTTTCCTACCTTTTTATTGCCCATGATTTATCAGTTGTAAAGCATATTAGCAATCACCTGGGGATTATGTATTTAGGTAAAATAGTGGAAAAGGGTAGCAAAGAAAATGTGTTTAGCAATCCATTGCACCCCTATACAAAAACTCTTTTTTCCGCAGTACCTAAATTAACGGGCAAAAATCTGATGAAGGGAACGGGCATTGAGGGAGAAATACCTAGTCCCATTAATTTGCCCTCGGGCTGCTATTTTCATGAAAGATGTCCCTATGCAAAGCCTATCTGTAAAGAAGAAATGCCCTTGGAGAAAGAAATAGAGAAAAATCATTTTGTTTTATGTCATCTTTATTAAATGATAAAGGGGAGCCTTCTATGGATATTAAAGAAATATTAAATGAAAACATTGAAAAGTTCAAAGAAGAACTGATAGATTTAAGTAGAAAGATCCACGAAAAACCTGAGCTGTCTTTTCAAGAATACGAAGCGGTAGAAAATATAACCACATTACTTAAGAAGCATGGTTTTGAGATTAAAAGAGGAATCGGGGGAATTGATACAGCCTTTAGAGCTGACTACAATGGAAAATCGGAAGGACCTAACATTGCTTTTATAGCTGAATATGATGGATTGCCTGAGATTGGTCATGGATGCGGACATAATTTGATTGCAGCAATGTCTGTAGGTGCTGCAATAGGACTTAGTAAAATTGCCCATGAGATCGATGGGAGAATCGTGGTAATGGGAACTCCTGCTGAAGAAGGAGGCGGCGGTAAGGTAATAATGGTCGATAGGGGCTGCTTTGACGATATAGACTATGCCTTGATGATTCATCCAAGTACGCAAAGCTTGATATGCAGAGGAGGCTTGGCAACAAGAGGGATTAAAATCGAATACTTTGGAAAGGCAACCCATTCCGCATCTCCAGAAGATGGAATTAATGCACTGCAGGCAGTAATACAAACCTTTAATGGAATCGATCACTCCAGGGCTTTGCTGCCGCTAAAGTCAAACATAAATGGGATTATTCTGGATGGAGGGAAAGCATCTAATGTGATTCCTGATTATGCTGCATGTAAATTAAGTGTAAGGGCAGATAATGTGGCAGATTTAAAAACAGTAGTAAGTACAATAGAGCGTATTGTTCAGTCAGTAGAAGTATTAACAGGGGCAAAGGGAAAAATAGAAAAATCCTTAATTTACACAGAACGCTATCCCAATAAATGTATTGATGAAAAATTAAAGGAGAATATGGCACAACTAGGAGAAACAATGGAATATCCTAACCCCAAAATGAAGTACGGCTCCTCCGATATAGGGAATGTGAGTCTTATTCTGCCAGCTATTCATGCCTATATACAAATTGCTGAGGAAGGCATAAATAGTCATTCTATTGATTTCACAGAAGCATCGATATCTCAAAGAGCCCATGCACAGATGCTTAAAGGAGCAAAAGCTTTAGCCATGACTGGGTTAGAC
>JBFNEZ010000139.1:0-10389 GCA_040797825.1 Thermotaleaceae bacterium
CTTTTGTTCCTTATTCAATAAAAATTTTTACATCAGTTGTTTCATACCATTCATATGATATTCAACTAATGTATTTATTTGACTTTCAAGCCAGTACACATCCTTGTAGTTTTTTGCAATTTCAATAATTCCCTCAATAAAATTTTTGGCTAATATATGTACAATGAGTTCATCTTGGACTAAATTCTTATTTACCTGATCCTTCATATGACTGGCTAAAATAGTGATAATTTGTTGCTTGAATCCTTCATACTTTGTTCCTGCACTTTTATCTGTTAGAATAACAAATTTTTTGTGGTCAGCAGCAATCGTTTTTCTAATATAATAACTAACATATATATCCATTTTGTCTTCTTCATCATGATGCTCTAAAAAAGAAGAAAAACCATTTATGAAATAATGATAGAACCCATCCATAACACCGTAGAAAATAGCTTCTTTATTTTCGTAATATAGATATAAATTACTTACGCTTATACCAACTTCTTTAGCAATACTGCGAGTTGTGGTATCTTTGAATCCTTTCTGATAAAACATATTTTCCGATATACCTAGTATTTTATTTCTGATTTCATCTTTCAATATCTGCATAATAAGGAACCTCCGTTCCTTATTATAGTACTAAGAAAAACTTGTCATGTCAATACACGAGTCTGAATTATTCATGAAGTTACGAAAACTATCAGAAAGCACTGCTGAGAGTACAAAAAATATTACGAATTTGATTTCGGGTATTCACGGTATGACACGAGAAGTCCTCTTGTAGACAAAAGTCTCCAAGTGAGTATCCAAAGGATATCCACTATTCTATGGTTTAAGTGGCAACTGGCAAAATAATATCCTAGAGAAGAGACAGCTACAGCTTAAGGCTTTAACTAAAATAAGACTATCGCTCAGATAGTCTTATTTTAGTTGGGTTAAGATTATTTAATTTAAACCTAGTTCCTTACGCTTCTTCTCAATATGGTCTACATAGATCTGGATGGTCTTTTCTGCATCCATCTCTACCACGACTTTGCCAAGTCCTAAGGTTTCTGTAGTTTCTGTCAAGGTCTTCACAACTACATCACTTCCCGTAATGGAGGGTACGGGTGCCACATGAACCAGCCAGCCTAAAGCTACTGCGGTACAAGCATCAGCTACCGCTTTTTGCTCTAGGTACTCAGGAGCACCAATGACTAATGGCAGTTTGTTGGTATCTACATCTAAGGCATCTGCCAATTCTTTAGCTGTATGGGTCATTTTACCAATATCCACACAGGCACCATAGGTTAACACTGGTGGAATGCCTAGCTGTTTGCATACAGCCTGTAGGCCCTCGCCGCATTCTTCAGCAGCTTTGGGATTGGTAAGTCCCGTGTACTCCATAACGCTGGAGGTACAGCCGCCAGAGAGGACTAATATATTGTTTTCAATCAAGCCTTTTGTGATCTTGAAGATGTTGCTGCCGCCTTGTCCGTATCTTGCAGTAGTACAACCAACGATGGTTGCAATACCGCGGATGTTGCCATTTGCAATTTGTTCAATTAATGGTTTAAAGCTGCCGCCTAGGGCTTTCTTCACAGATTCTGTACTAAAGCCTACCATACAGTCGGATACATGGGGCGGTATGTAGGTCTTTCTATTTTCAGATTTACGCTGCCTAAAGGATTCAATTGCCATATCTAAGGCTTTCGCTGCCTGCTCATTCATCTTCTCAGGAACAAAGTCTAAGGTATCAGTTCCCTGCAGCTTGATGACCGGATGTGTACTTAAAAGCTTCGTACCAAATCGTTTTGCAAAAATGGGCATGGTAGGTACGGTACAGTTATAGTCAAACATAAATAAGTCTATTACACCTGTAGCCAGTAAGTATTCTTGAGATAACCACTCACCCTCTTGACCGCCGTAACCCTTTTGATTGTGCATTCCTTCATAGTTAATCAACTGCTGTCCTTCGCAAACATGACCCAGAATCTGAATGCCGTCAGCACCTGCAGCTTTTGCCTTCTGTTGCCACTCATCAGTAGATGCCATGTCAATGGCTACGTGGGCAAGGAGCGGCATATGACCATTGGTAATTACATTGATCATGTTCTCCTTCAATAAGCCCATATTTTGTTTCTTCATACCGATCTCTTGTGTACCCATTAGTATTTCCTGGATGATATCTAATAGGAACAAGCCCTGATACTCATTAGCTACTCCGAGACGTACACTGTTTAATAAGAATTCTACAGGGTCTGAAGTGAAGTTGGTCATACAACGGGTCTGTGCATAGGCAACTTCACTATAGCCACCGCCAGGGAATAAGCCTAACTGACGCCAAAGCTCTTTTCGCTTAGTGGGCGCAAAGGCTTCAACGGTTTTAGATTCTATATGGTAGGGAGCATGAATATCATCCATCACCCAATCCGCAAAATCTATTGCCAGTTGATTCATGGGTTTATTGGCGTCTAAACCTGCCATATCCGCATATTTTTTCAGTTTTTCAGAATCTCTGATTTTTAAACCGCTTTCTGGATGCTGACCTGCAGCCTTTAGGGTTCGTGCTGCCTGATGGCAGTGGAATATATTGGCAGAGGTACCGATGGTTACATGGCGATACACGAAGTTTCTGGATACCATAGTATGGGCATCTACCCCGCAAACCCCTCTAGGAGCCTTCGCACTGATTCTACAAGGACCATTGGCACAAAGCTGACAGGACAGACCTTCGATACAGAATTTACACTGGGTTGGCTGCTGCTGGCTGAAACGGTCAAATACGTTGGTCATACCTGCATCATGGACAACCTGATACATTTCTCGCATGGCAGGATCGATAATAACGTTTAATGGATAACCTTCCTTTGACTGATCGCCTTTGGCAATATGCTCCCGCTGCCATTTATGTACCTCTTCCATATCAGGCATTTTGTCAATTTGATCATAATCCACCTTTACGCGTTCATGAATGTCCTCATGGCGAGCAGGATCGTTATAATCTGCATCCGTTAAATCTGCAGCAAAGGTTTTTTGATCACCACGCATTCTCTCTGCACTGTTTTCATAGGATTTTCGAATATCTTTATCTGACACTGATAAACCTCCCTTATTTGTTTTGTATAGATTTTCCATTCATTTATATTTTCTCGAAAAAAGAACAAGATATACCTACATGCTTGCTAAGAATACAAAATAATACAAGGGTTTTAGGATTCAAGTTCCAAATTATTCATATGCAAGAAGTATTAGGGGAGAAGCTGCAATCATTAAAGAACCCATGGACGGCAATCAACATATGATAGGTCTTCAAATCGATGTTATAGAGGTGAAAAATGACACTACAGCAACTGTTAAAATTGAACGGAGAATCGAGGTTTCTCAAAGATCTCAAAAAACGCCCCAACTGTTTAGGGCGATTTATGATGAATTAGAAAGATTCTAACATACTTTCATTACGATTTGTACATGAGCAAAGGGGAGGTGAGTTAGCGTGAAAAATGCTATTAGGGTTTACTCATGCTGGAGATCATTGAGAAGAGAAACCTCGGGCTCCTGGTGGTCACCCATAGTTCGGAACTGGCGGAACAAATTTGTTCAAGAGTGGTCCGTTTTGAGGAACTGGGAAGTTTGGTTCCTGCAGAGTCAGGCCAATACTAGTAAAATAGAAATCTGAGTTTTATGGTTATTTAAAAGGGCGGATACATTCCGTCCTTTTAAATTTTCAGCTTATGAAGATACAACGACCCCAAATTCATATTCTACACCACGGAAACTCCAGTACCATCTTTGATGTGATCATAAACCCACTTTGCATCATCCACACTTAACCGAATACATCCATGAGAAAGGGATTGGCATAGGCGTGAATCCACAATTTTTTCTCCCTTCGCATCGAATAGAATAAAAGAGATGATATGAAAATTTAAATATGCTTAATTGAGTATGAATTAGGAGGCAAGCATACAATAATAACTAGTGTTTAATTGGTTCTTCCCACCAACCAAAAGCAATTCTAGCGGAGTCTGATACCTCAGGGGCCTCTGGATTAGACAAGAATATTAGAAAAGAGCCACAAGGTGGAAAGATGAACTTTCCTTGTTCGTCATCAACCAAAGTAGTTTCCGGTTGGGCGCGACGGACAAAAGCTTTAATTCCACCGATTGGCTCTCCTGCTACATTAACTGCATACTGAAGATGTACCCTAGGCTGAGGAAGTGGACAGAGTGCAGTATTGGCTGGGGTTATTAAATTAGATTCCAGTGGCGTTCCGGGAGCAGCTGCATTGAACCAGATTTGAGCTCGAAATGGAGTTTCAGATACATCACTTACAGTCCAGACAGTAACATGTAAATTAATACCAGAGTTAGGAGGATTATATAATCTTGCCCAAGCACTTGTGCCCATCCCAAAATTTAGATTATCTGCATAACCTACAAAATATTTTCCTTCTAGAGATTTGGCCAGCTCGATCGGAACGTCAACGGTATAGTCTAAGGATGGCGTAAAGATTGAGGGCATAGAGCGATAACTTCCACAATATGGGTAATTGCTGTTTGTTCTATTGCAAGAAATACAAATTGATTGTTCTTGGCAAGCAACATTAGAGGGATACTCCATAAATACTACTCCTTTACTATTAATTTAACAGGGTAGTCTATAAAAATCGTAAATTATTCATAGCGGCCTGTCTTAGTACATAGTACTTCGATGTTGATGAAAAAGTTACTAAATTTACGGTATAGAAGGCTGAAATAACATAAAGTGAAATTTACACATTACCCAATATGAAAAAGATGTGCTCTGAAAAAGGTATCCTTTGTGATTATTGGGTATAAAGAGAACATATTGATTCATTCTTAGGGAGGGGAGCTATATGTATGATGTGTGTATTATCGGTGCAGGTGTTATAGGATGTGCCATTGCAAGAGAACTATCGAAGTATAATCTTGATATTTGCATTTTAGAAAAAGAAGAGGATGTTAGTTGTGGTGCCTCAAAGGCAAATAGCGGTATTGTACATGGAGGATATGCGGCAAAACATGGTACGTTGAAGGGTAGGCTGAATGCAATTGGGAATAGAATGTTTAGAAAACTAGAAGAAGAATTAAATTTTGGGTTCCGTGAGACAGGGGCCCTTGTTATCGGCTTTACAGATAGTGATTATGAGGAATTGCAAAAACTTTATGAAAATGGTGTGAAAAACGAAACATTAGGAATGAAAATTATTGGGCAAGAAAGGATTCGAGAAATTGAGCCTCATATCCATCCAGATGTAAAATGGGCTTTATATTGCAGTACCGTGGGAATTACATCTCCCTATGAGTTAACCATTGCTTTGGCAGAAAACAGCATCGCCAACGGAGTTACTTTAAAGCTCTCTGCAGCGGTTAAAGATATTGTTATGGAAAAGGATTTCTTCCAAGTTTTCACGATGGAAGAAACTATTAAAAGCAGGTATGTGGTAAATGCAGCAGGTGCTTATAGCGATAGGATTGCCAGTATGGTAAGTCTTAATGATTTTAGGATCCTTCCTCGAAGAGGCCAATATATCCTATTGGACAAAAGTCAAGGGCATTTAGCCAATACCGTAATTTTTCAAGTACCAACTAAGTTGGGCAAAGGAATTTTAGTTACACCTACCTATCATGGCAATCTAATGCTCGGTCCAAATGCTGAAGAAGTAGAATGGCGCGAAGATGTGGGGACAACAGAGGAGGTCATTCGGTATATCGTAGAAACAGCTAGACAGTCGATTCCTGATTTTGATATGACAAAAGCATTGACTTCCTTTTCTGGGATTAGAGCTACCAGCGATCGTGGCGATTTTATTATCGAAGAAAGCAAAGTTCCAGGTTTCATCAATGTGGCAGGTATTGAGTCCCCTGGTCTGACCGCATCTCCTGCCATAGCTCTTCTTGTGGTAGATATTCTAAAGAAGGCCGGCCTTTCTTTTACAGAAAATAGCAAATTTAATCCCTATAGAAAGCCCATTATTCAAAAGAAAAGGGCTGATTTCTCTGGAAAGGTTGATGCACTTAATCCTGAAGAGAATATTATATGTCGATGTGAACAGGTTACAGAAGCTGAAATTGTTGATGCAATCCGTAGAGAGATTCCTATAAAATCAATGGATGCTATTAAACGTCGCGTACGTTCAGGTATGGGACTATGTCAAGGAAGCTTTTGTGGCCCTAGAGTGAGGTCAATTATTGCCAGAGAAACGGGGCTATCTCAGGAAGAGATTATACCCAGAGGAAAAGGTTCCTCGATTCTCCCTCCCCGGGCTGAACGTATCTTTTTTACAAAATTGAATCAGAACAAGGATTAAAAAAAGGTCAGAGGTTACTCTGGTCCTTTACTTTGTAAAATGCGGAGAAATGAATTTAACATCAAACAGTGGCTATTAGAGGATTTTCAATTTACATGTTGTATGTTATAATGTGCAGAAGATAGACGAATTAGGTAGAACTATATTTTGTAAAAGGACTGATTCTATGGCTTTCCAAAGAGCACGCTCTGAAGAACAGGTGCAGAGAAGAATTGATGAAATAATTGATTCTGCAATGATTATTTATGACCAACAAGGTTATGAGGAAGTTACCTTTAGTAAAATTTCGGAAATGACAAAATTTACGCGACCAACCATATACAAATATTTTTCCACGAAGGAAGAGGTGTTGTTAAAGATTTTGACAATGGATATTGGTCGTTGGACTACCAGATTGATTGGTTCATTTAAAATTAATAAACTTTATACCATAAGAGATATTTGTCACATATGGGGCAACAGCGTCATAGAGAATAGAAGATTGTTAGGTTTGTTCTCTATTTTGTTTACGATTATAGAAAAAAATGTATCGAAGGAAGCTTTGGTTGATTTTAAGACATCCATTTTTTCGTATCAATCGGCTTTAGCTGATTTGATGAGCCAATTAATGCCAAATCTTACACAAGAGCAAATATCATATTTTCTTAATGCTCAACTGACGATTGCACTTGGACTTTATCCAATGTGCAACTTAACACCCTTGCAGATGGAGGCCATTGCCCTTTCGAATATTAATCATGCTACTCCAGCATTTGTAGATGAATATAAAAAAAATATTTATCATATTTTGTATTGCTTAGATAAAAATATTGAATTTACTCAGGAAATGTAGGGAAGATAGCACATACCCTTAATAAAAAATGCTGTGGCGAAGCTTAGCTTTCACCACAGCATTTTTTATTGTTGCATACCAAGTTTTCGATTGACAACATACGATATGAATGTTATCATTTAATTAAATTACATAATGTAAATTAATTAAAGCTGTCAAAATGTTTATTCATATCTAACATAACCGTATTTTGTTTTTCAACCAATAGGGTAGGTGTAGGGATCTATGTATTAGAGTGTTATACATAGACATAGGGAAAGGAATGGTAAAGAATGAATTATCGAGTAAATCCCAAAAACAACGACAGACTTTCCATACTTGGCTTTGGATGTATGCGATTTGCAAAGGACGAAAAGGAAGTTGAAAAGCAGATTATTTATGCTATAGAGAAGGGCATTAATTATTTTGACACTGCATATATTTATCCAAACAGTGAAGCTATATTAGGGCGAGTTCTTGCAAAAGGGTATCGTGATCGCGTAAAAATTGCAACAAAAATGCCGCCCTATTTAATAAAAAAATATGAGGATTTTGATAGAATTTTTAACGTAGAATTGAATCGACTGCAAACAGATTATATTGACTACTATTTCATACATATGCTGACAGATGTAGAAGTGTGGAATAGGCTGGTGAATATAGGGGTGCTTAAATGGATTGAGGAGAAAAAACAAAAGGGTCAGCTTACTAATATAGGATTTTCCTATCATGGAGGCCGGGACGAATTTATAAAGATAGTAGATGTTTATAGCTGGGAATTCTGCATGATTCAGTACAACTATCTAGATGAAAACAACCAAGCAAGTAAAAGCGGATTAGAATACGCCTCGGCTAAAGGACTGCCTGTCATGATCATGGAACCATTAAGAGGGGGAAAACTGGTAACAAATCTTCCTAAAGAAGTCTATGCTGTGTGGGAAAGAGCATATGTAAAACGTAGTCCTGCAGAATGGGCACTTCGCTGGATTTGGAATCATCCAGAAGTTACAGTTGTATTGTCTGGAATGAACTCCCAGGAGATGTTGGAAGAAAATATACGAGTTGCATCAGAATCGAAAGCAAATTCATTTACCAGAGAGGATTTTGAATTATTTGAGCATGTACGAGATATATTGAATGAAAAAATTAAAATTCCCTGTACAGGCTGCAACTACTGTATGCCCTGCCCACAGGGTGTAGATATTCCTACCTGTTTTTCCTGTTTTAATGATAGAGAAATCGAAGGAAAATATCAGGCCATTTTTAAATATCTAATGCAAACCAGTTTAAAAGTGCAAAGCCACAATGCATCACTATGCACAAAGTGTGGAATATGTGAGAAACATTGTCCCCAAAACATTGCAATCAGAGATGAACTAACCAAGGTTTCAAAAACTTTGGAGGGTTTTTATTACAAACCTGTAAGGTTTATAATAAAAAAATTCATGAGATTATAATTTTGCTTTAGGCAATACAGCATATAGGATACTATGGAAAAGCAAGGGTGGAAACCAATATCGGTTTCCACCCTTGCTTTATCTGTGTGCGGATATTTGCTCTTGCTTATTTCATTTTACTCATCCTGCAGCCATTCCTCCTTCGGCTTTACATGGTGTCGCTGGAAATCCATAGCTCCATGAGGCGGCGCAGCACTGTCGAAACCTCGGCCCGGGTGGCTATACCCTGGGGGTCGAATAGATTATCATTTTTACCGCCGATGACGTCTGCCATCTGCATCTGCTTCACGGCATCCTTGGCATAGGCGCTGATTTTGGCGTTGTCCGCAAAGGTATTTTCCCCATGAACCTTCGGCATTGTGAAGTCCATGATTTTGGCGTAGTTCTGCATGATGACTGCCATCTGCTCACGGGTAATGGACTGATCCGGGGCAAATGCTCCATTGCCGATGCCCTTTGAGATGCTGTTTTGGCTTGCCCATTCAATGTAGCCCATGTAGTAAGCGTTGCTTGTCACATCGTTGAAGCTGCTTTGCTTATAACCGCTCACATCGGTGTTTGCCAGCTTTCCAAGTACGGTGACGAACATTCCCCTTGTCATGGCAGTGTTGGGGCTGAAGGTGGTGGCAGAAGTGCCGCTAAACAATCCACGGCTTATCACAAACTCAATGTTTTCCTTTGCCCAGTGACTTTCAATGTCTGTGAATGCGGTGGTGAATTCGTCGGTTGATTCGACGATGGTCTGTTTGTAGCCCACACCGTAAGTGGAGAAGTGGTTGGTGCTGAATCGGAGCACCTTTTCCACACTGTCGTAGACAGAGTTGGCAAGCCAGTGTACCTTGCCATTGCTATCCACATAGACCGCCTGCACATTCTCGGCCTTTTCATTGGCACTCAGGGTGTAGGGGATGGTGACCGATACACTGCCTGAGCCAAAGCTCTGTACCTGTTGACCGCTGCCGTAGTTCACCTTCAGGTCGAATACCGGGCGGCTGCCAATGGCCTTTTTCGCTTCCTCGGTCAGCTTGTGGCTGTCCGTAGGGGTGGCGGTAATATTCACATCAGACTTTGCCTGTTGGTTGATTTTCTCCACTGTGGCCAAATCCATGCCGATGCTGATGTCGGGGTTGTCTATCACCACAATGATGTTGACGATTTTCTTTGCAAGGATGGTGTCCTGCACGGTCTTTGGCAGATTGACCGCTACATTGGAGCCGGTCTTGCTGCCAGTGTCTATACGGAGTACCACAGTGATGCCATTTTGTTCATGGCCATTTTTCTTGGCATCCGCCAGTGCCTTTTCAAAAGCATCGGTTACCGTTTTGTCGGTGATGTTCACTGTGACATTGCCCTTGTCGTCCACTGTACCGAGAACCTTGATTTCTCCTTGTGTAGGAGAATTAGGCATGTCCGGTGGGGGCAGGATAACGATGACGGAGCTGTTGTTGTCTGAGGCGTTTCCGCCTCCCCCACCACTGGGAGCGCTTGCGCCTCCATCATTTGAATTTGTGGTCACACTGAGTCCTGTACTTGCCGCTGAGCTTTCTCTGTCAGGGGTTTCAGCTACTCTCTGGTAGAAGGTATAGGCTATGCTTGCATTCAAGCCGCTAAAGACGTTGCTTGACTGCCATGTGCTACCGCCCTCAGAGAACTCATAAGCCCCATTTGCTGTAAGGGTAATAGTATTATATGTCTTTGAAGCAAGAGTAGGTGCTGCCGGTGCAAGTGGAGCTGCTTTTTTCAATACCGCAGCAGTGGCCGCACTGGTGATTGTTCCTGTTTCTACGCTTGAACGGATCTCAAGGGTTATGGTTTTACCAAGGTCT
>JBFNEZ010000140.1:0-10300 GCA_040797825.1 Thermotaleaceae bacterium
AACATCTTATATGTTGAAACAAAATAGACTGCTTCTTCTTTAGAAGAAGCAGTCTATTTTGTTTTTATTGCTTATTCAAAGCATTCCATATAACGGTCACAGCCTCTGCCCTTGTTGCATTCCCTTGAGGTCTTATAGATTTATCTGGATACCCTTTGATAATTCCTTTGTTCACTATGGTATCCATTCCTTCCTTTGCCCAATTGGATATCCTGTTACTATCCGTAAACACTTCATGGTTTTGCTCTTTGTTCATTTTTGCAGCCTTTACAATCATTACAGCCATTTGTTCTCTTGTTATTTTTTCATCGGGCTTAAATGTGCCATCAGCATACCCTGATACAATGCCATAGGCTGATGCAGTAGCGATAATTTGTTTTGCCCAATGATTTTGTGTATCCTTAAATACAGTGCCCTCTTGAACCTTCAGGTCAAAAGCTTTTACAATTACAGCTGCAAATTCGGCCCTTGTTATGTTGTTGTTTGGTTTAAAGGTTTGATCCGGATATCCATTAATCCTTTCTTTTTGTACCAAGGCTTCAATATATGCTTGGGCCCAATGATTTTTAATATCTATTAATTCTATAGGCTTTTCTTTTATTGTCTCTTGCTCTGCAATTTTTTGTTCTTTTAAAGTAGAAATTACTGCGAATTTTGTAAAATGATTTACTTCTCCACTTACTTTTCCATTTTGTGTGTCCATTTCAATATTCTCTAATCTAATCCATTCTCCTTTTTCTTCATCTAACCAATAAATTGCTATGTCGTACTTTTCCATATCCACTTTCGATTTTTCATAAGGCAATGTAACTCGGATTCGTTTTTGAAAATCGCCCGTTTCATTTTTTGTTATTTCAAAGACGGCACTTACCAATTTAAAATCATTTTGTATTGGTAGCTTGCCTGCTTCAGAATCTGATATTTTCAGAATCTTTATTTTAATGTCTTTTTGAAATGCATTTGGTGGTATTTCTAAAAGAACACCGTCATTATTCTTTATGGCTGCACCATCCCTGCTCTTCACCGTAGTTTCATTTGGATTAGTATTTCCTGTATTCCCACTGCCACTACTGCCACCCGAGGAAGATGGGGCTTTAGGCGTACCCGATATCTGCCTGCCAGTTGATTCATTGCCGCTAAAATCTAGGGTTTTCAGTGTAAATACATATTGTGCTCCATTTTCCAAATCTGTAATGGCAATACTTTCTGTGCCTTGATATACAAACTGCTTGAAGATATTTCCTTGATAAATATTGACGCCCATAAAATCACTATCATTTGGCTCTTGCCAAGTGAGCTTTAATTGCTTATTTCCCTGCTCAATTTTTAGGTTAGCCACTTCTCCAGGAGCTTGCCTATCTATATAATTTGTGGCTGTTCCCGTTTTCAAATCAATCGAAATGCTGTTGTCGCTTGGTTCAGGATCATTGTAGAGACTCCACAGTGTACTTCCTAAGAGCTTGGTCGTTGAATCATTGGACTGGGCCATACTGGAGATGATAGACAGTATTTGCGGCTGTGCCTTTTCATCACCACTGTAGTGGGCAACAAAGGCATCGACGATTAATTCTCCGATTGTCAATGTCATGCCCTCTGCTATAGGGCTTTTTGCTATTTGTTGGGCCTGTGCTGCTGCTTGTTCAGCAGGAATACCCTGCTGAATAAGGGTGTTGGTTAGTATGGCAGGCACTAACCCCTTTAAGCCTTCTACCAAGAACTCCCTAGCATGCTGTTGGAAGGATTTGTTTCCCGTGTTATAATCAATGTTCATAATTCTATTTGTGTTTATGGTCATTGTCTCCTGATTCAATTCAACCATTCTATAAGGAACTGGGTAAGTAACCAATGACCCCGTTTGAATATCAAAAATATAGTTCCCACTCGGTGTCACTTTTTTAACGATATCCTGAGCATGATAATGTCCTGTAAATACAATGCTCAATCCTGAGTCAGCCAGCTCCGTAGAGATTGCCTCCCAATCATCTATTACATACTCACCAAACAATTGTTTTTGCCCTGTATAGTGCTCTAGAATCCCATGATGCATCATGCCTATAACCTGTTTGCCTTGTGCCTTTGCCTGGCGGAGCTGTTCTTTAATCCAATTTAATCTTTCCTCTGAAAACCCTCCCGCAGTGATCGAATGGGATTTGCCTTCATTTTCAGCATAGTAGCAGGAATCCATGGCCAAAATCCATAGCCCAGGTACTGGCTCTACCACGTAGGACAAAGAATTAGGATCCCATGCAAGGGCTTCCTTATAGCCAAAATCTTCATAAATGGTTTTGAATTGCTCTGGGGATACATTGGGTACTTCTATAACCTTTGCACCTTCATAAGCATAGGCTGCCGGGTTATTGATATCATGATTGCCAGGGACAACATAGACTTTTTTTCCTGCCTCTTGCAGTTGGCCAATCAAGGCTGCGAATTGTTTGTGAGACAGCTCTTCTCCATCCTTTGTAAGATCTCCGGCGATCAATACAATTTGAGCATCGCTATTTTTGATTTCACTCACTGCTGCTTTAGCAATAGCACTGCTTTCGGCAATCAGTTTTCTATCCTGCGCCAGATATGCTTCAAAGCTTCCTCCTGCCGTTCCCAACTCAGGTGCAAAATAATGAGGATCGGATAAAACAGCTATTTTCGTTCCATTAAAGCCTTTTACCGTATCTATCCTGCCTTCTATCACAGCTCCGCTTGTACCATTCTTTTGAATATAATCAATCACAACTTCGTCCAAAGCAGGAAACTCTCCCTTGATAGGGTCATTGACAAACATGGTATAATTATCTCCGCCTGCTCCTAGGAAATCATTGGTTGCAAGCTTATAGGTTTTTTGGAGATCGATGGGCTCGCCTCCTATGGTTATTCGAATAACTCTATGACCTGCTGCCGCTGATGGATTGAAAACTACTTTCATTCCAGAAATATGAGGAAATCCACCATTTGAAGCAGGATAAACAGATAACCCATGCTCTAGGGCCGCCAACAATTGAGACCCCTTTACTTCTTTTAATACCACATAGTTTCCAAATGGAAGTACAGTAATGATCTCCCCTTTGGTGATCTCGCCTACATGAATGGAAGCTCTGATTCCCCCTCCATTTGTGAGGGCAACATCTGCATTGGCTACATCTCTCATAGCATCTGTGATGAGGTTTCCGAGGTTGGTTTCACCAGTTCTGACATGATCCCGTATGCCGTCTAATTCCACATCGGTATGGCCTACAACAACACTGGTGATCACATCATTATCTTTCTTTATTTTATTGATTAAGGCTTTTATATCTTCGTCTTCTGCTAAATTCTCAGCATTTGCCTCTTCTTTCGTGTATAACTTGGCTGAAATATTTTTGCTAAGGTCCTCATAAACCGTCATTTCCACAATTCCAATATTGTTATCATATTCTCCAGTCTGAACAATCAGCGTGCCATTTACGCTATAGCCATTGGGCAACTTAGAATGACTGTGTCCATCAATAATTAAATCAATGCCAGTAACTGCATTTGCAATGTCAATACTGGTCACCTCACTGCCTTCATCAATGCCCACATGGGCCAAGGCAATGATCACGTCTGCTTTGTCTTTTAGCCCATCTACCATCTCCTGTGCCACCCTTACAGGATCCCTGAAGGTTAAGCCTTCTACATTTTTAGGGTGGGTCTTATAGGTAGTCTCCGGTGTGCTTAGTCCAAATATAGCCACCCGTACCCCATCGACATTCTTGATCATATAAGGCGTAAGGAAATGGGAACCATCTGATTGATTCACTACATTGGCACCTAGAATCGGAAAATCTGACAGAGTATCCAATTCTTTCAGTCTTTCCTTCCCATAGTTAAAGTCATGATTCCCCGCTGTCATTGCATCATAACCCATGAGGTTCATAATCTTAACCATGCTTTCCCCCTGTGAAAGGGATACAATGGTCTGACCATGGAAGGTATCTCCCGCATCAAGAACCAATACACTGCCCGGGTTTGATTCTTTCAAGGCTTTAATTTTTGTGGCTATTTTAGCCATTCCTATGGGTTCTGCAGCTGCTGCTCCCCCTTCTACCCGACCATGAATATCATTTGTGTGCACAATGGTAATTTTCTTGCTTTCCGAACTGCTGGTTACTTTGACAATTTCACCGGTATTTCTAACCCTTAAACGATGACCTTCTGTATCTTCAGAAGCAAGGCCTATGGCTCGGATAAAATCTCCAACTTGTATGGATGAATCCCATTTACCTAGCTTATCAGGATTTGTGGTGCCATCTCCAATATATCCATCCACAAAGACCCGTGCTTCTCCAGAGCCGTCGTCTAGGTATAGGGCGTCACCTGTTATTCTGGTTACCTGTCCTTGAATCTGAACAAGCCAGCCTTCATTCGCTTCCTTCATACTGTCTCCTGTGGTCATGATCACAGGCTTTATGGATCTAGGTGTGGCATCCAGCACGACTACATTTTTTTCTTCATCGGTTACACGTATCTGGGTATCATGAAGATACTGTCCAACTTCACCGGTTATGCTTACCTTCGCGCCTATGGGAACCTCGGTCTTGGATATGCCAAAGACAGTGATGCCTCCTGTTTCATCCTGTACATAGATCACTTCAAAGAAGGCATTATTTCTATCATTTGTCCTTGTATAAGCTTCTGATTCAGCCGTTACATATCCTTCAACTTTTACTTTTTTCCCAAGCAAATCAGGAATGTTATTGCCCTCGGAATCTTTTCTTACATCTTTAATTGCCATTGTCCCAGACTGGTCGCCCTCTGCCATCCATCCGAGGATATTCTCTAGAATGAATTTATTGGCGTGCAGATTGTCTCCAGTAAGCTCAAAGTCTGAGTAGAAGGTACATCCTCCTACTGCTACTTTTCCTCCACCGTCCAGCACTTCGGCAGCAAGGACATGGAATTCTCCCGCCGGCACAGGGGTATTGTCTCCGGATTTGTCTGCATCGTCACTGACTGTAGTGGGATGTACCTTCACCAGCCAGTCTACTTTTTCATCGGTCCCTTCTTCTTTAAGAATTACAGAGCTTCCGCTGTATATTCTAAACTTGAGGGAAGGATCTGCTAACTGGGTTAAGTTATATTTAGTAGATACATATTGGTCAAACATCAACCGATAGGGTAACCCATCATTATTGTGATTGTCTATTACCTGATCATCATTGATTCTGAGATTGGAGCCTAAAGCTTCCAATACGCTGTTGCTTTGTACCGAACTCTGGTATTCCTTTGGATAGGATCCCTCTCCATAATCTGCTCTTGAAGTAATTAAGAGCGAGCCTCCGCCATTTACAAAGCCCTTAACTGCATCAATCTCATCAACATCCAAAAGAGAGCGGTTATAGTTAATATTGGATTCAGGATCGGATAATATCAGTATTTTTGCACCTTCTAAGTCTTCTGCTGTCAGTTTATCATTATTGATAAAGGCAACCATGCCCAATTCTGACAATGACTGCTTTAATCCTTCGTACTTCCCTGCATAATATCCGGTAATGTATGCATTATAATGTCCACCGTCTATAACTACTTTGACTGCTTCCTCTGGTTCCAATACATTTACACGGGTACTATTGGTAAAGGTTCTATTCATTCCACTGTATGAGATAGATGTTTTGGCGTAAACCCTAAATGTATCTGCCGCTGTAGGTGTCCAGCTGATGATTGCTATGCCTTCGCTTCCAGAGGGCACGGCATTAACAACAGCTTCTCCTATTTTATCTCCATCTAGTCCATTCAGGTAGAACTCAACCTTTGTATTATTTATGGCACTGCTGCTGTTATTGTATATGGTCGCAGAAAGTTCTATTTGGGTACCTTTAATGGTAGGATTTTGTGATGCTTCCACCTTGGATAAACCAACAGGAACAACTTCGGTGGTCCATATAGGTGCTGTAACAGCGATATCTCGGTCTGCTTGATCTACCCTTACATAATAATAGGCATATTCAGAGTCTAATTCAAAGTTCCACTCGGCTATATTTGAATCGAATATTTTAGAAGCAACGACGGCTCCTCCATCGGCGATAATAGATACCTTCCCAATGGCATCATCCAAATCAGGATCTTCTATCTTGATTTCAAAGTTTAGTGTATTCACATCACTTAAAATGGTACCCATTGGCATTCCATTGATTTTATATGAAATCTCCAGATTTTTATCTTCTGTAGAATATACCATAAGATCTCTTATGGCATTGTATACATTCTCCCTGGATAGAGATGGAGCAAGGACTACAGTTCTTGCTTCATTGGCTGTCACCCACTGCCCCTTGTGGTTATCCTGATTGTTGGCTGGTGCTACGTGCCAACCCTTGTCCAGAGCTCTTGTATAGTATTCATAGCTAGGAAAATATCCGCTTCCTCGAATAGGCCCTTCTCCATTTCCTACTTCAATCAGCTGTACAACCTTATCTACATCAGGGCTATAGTAGCCAAAATCTTTAAAATCTCCAAAGGTTTTTCCAGGATGGTTCAATTGACTGATGGATTCCGGCCATTCTTTAATCTTGTCATAATATGCTTGCAGTGTCATGGCAGAATTGCTTCTTGATGCAAACCAAGGTGTATTAAAGGTGTTGATATGTCCGGTTCCATCACTCCATGTCATTTCAAAACCTGCTATTCCAACAAATTTCTCGTCTTCCGTAAAGGTATCGGCAAGCTCATTTAAAGTCTTCCACTCAGAACTGGTTGACTGACTGACATCGGTGATAGTCTCATTGGATCGATCGCTTTCCTTGTCAAACCAGTTGGAGTGATCGGTCACTGCAAAAAAATCTGCTTTTCCGTTATCTCTCGCCCAGGTATAGGCCTGTTCCGGAGTTCCCTGACCGTCAGAAAAATTGGTATGGCTGTGGAGTTGTCCGTAGTAAAAGTTGTATTCTAGCTGTCCGATAAAAAAATTCCATGTCTTTTCCGTCTTATTTCCGTAAATATCGGCAAGCTCTAGCATAATCGTATGCTTGCCTTTCTTCAGATCTACCAAAGGTGTATATGCTATCACTGTATCCGTCACATCAGACTGCTCGGTTACATCAATACCATCCAGCATCAATTTTACGGAGCCTAGATCAACACCAGATAAATCTGTATATTCTGCACTGATCCTTGGCTTTGTGTTGGTATCCTCCAAAACAGACATGTGTTCTGGAACCAGTTTAGTTATCTCAGGTCCAAAACTATCCTGATCCACAATTTCTACAGTGTACCACCCTTGGCCGGTTGAAGGAGAAAAAGTTTCATTGGTTCCATCGCTAGCCACGATATAATAATCTAGTCCAGAAAGGTTCAATTCCTCCTTAGGTATAGATGCTACGTATTTCCCATCGGTTAACTGCATAGGAATGGACTTATACGGATCTGTACCTGTAGTCCTATAGTAAAGGGTTGCAGCAGCTACATTACGGTTATCCGTAATTTCTGCCGCAATTTGCAAGTCAATATTTTTATTGGCCTGTGCGATAGGCATATGATTGATAACGGGAGGTGTTTCGTCACTTCCTAAATTGGCCGCCTCGATGTCCTGGCTGCCCCTTGGCTTTAATTGAATGGTATTGTTATAACGTGATGAAATTCCTGTTACATCTACAATATCATTGTTTTTAAAAGCAAAATCATCATATACCAACCCTGTACGGTTATCGATTCTCACCAATACGCTTTCATTGTTTTTTGTTGCATTAAACTCTATGGTTCCATAGTTATTTACTTTTGTCAGAGAAGAAATGGTAACTCCTTCTAACTTTACCAACTTCCCTGCATTTCGATCGTCTATTTGTGAGGGCATCACCTTAATAGGCTCTGGTACCTCTTCTGTATCCACTTTCTGCAAACTTTTTATATTGCTTAGCTGAAGTTCTTGTGTATATATTCCTAGTTCACCAGTAAGCTCTACCTTATCTCCCGCAACCACATCATAGGTATTTTGAAATACATAAATTCCAGCCGTATCATCCTGAATATAGAAGCCCTTTGAGCCCCAGTAACCGCTTCCTGTTGTCACAATACCTTCTACAGTTACTTCTGTTCCTATAACAGCTTCTCTTGCCTGAGCAATGCTCATATTTTCCTGTAAAATTACTTTATAGAGATTTACAGCTTCCGACGCTTTGGGTGCTGTAGATACATTCTGTTCACTGTCCACTGCCTCTATATAGTAGTAAAGCTCTCCTTGAGGTTGTGGCCCAATCGTTGCTGTAAATAAATTCCCTGCGGCTGTCATCATTTTATAATCTGTAATAGAAGCTCTGTCACTGCTGTTTCCATAATATACTGCTGCGGTAACTGTACTGGCATCATTTATTGTTGCTGTAATGACAATCGGTGAATTGGGCTTAGCTGTTGAAGCCGGTGTATGGGATATGGTCGGCGGTGTTGTATCTCCGCCACCTCCTCTGCTTTCACCTCTTATGAGGATATCATTGATTCTACTGGTTCCACCACTTGCTATTGTGCCGTTATTTACACTTGTATTTGAGGCGACTACCCATCTTAAATATACCAATGGTTGATCTTCAACTGCCTGTGGCAAAGAAATATCTTCTAAAACACCGCTTATATAATTATCATTGGCACACACCACATTTGAATTTGACACATCTGTCCAATTTGCTCCATTGAGACTATACTGCACTTTAAAATCTCTTGGTCCCGTATTAGAGCTTTTTTGTTTCGAGGATAAAGTTATATTGTCATATCCAGCTGTTGTAAAGCTTATTTGCCAGTTTTTGCCCGCACCCCAATTTGTATTAGATATGGACGTATCCGTAGGATAAGTTGCAGTACTTCCCGTATCCCATGTTATTTCCCTGCCTAAATTCGCAGGAATGCCATCATCGACGATTGTATTCCCATCATTAAAATTCCATTCTGCAATGGTAATCGTACTTGCATAGCTATCCTTAGCTTCAAAAAATTTTACCGGTACAAGTCCCAAAACCATTACAAGCGCTAAAAATAAAGCCGTAAAACTTTTAAATAATTTTCTCTTTGGTATACTTGTCTCCAACTCATTTACCCCCCTTGTTTGAATTTTCTATATAATCAATACCAAAATACCATTAAATCCCATATTGAATATTAAGATTGGGTAAAGTTATGATGATGATTCTGTTAAGTATTTCAAATACTTGTAGTTATGCGACTTGGAAGCTATTTGCGATATATTTCTAAAATTTGTTATTTTAAAAATAGTATCGTATAATCAGAAATATATTAGATTATTGGTTTTAAATTGGGGGATGCACATGATTAAAAAGTATAGAAATATTCTATTGATCTCCATGATGATAATATCCATTTCTGCTGTGATGTTCTTTTCTAAAGGATTTGGAGAAAATAGGAGAGGAGACATTCATTACGAAAAAGCAAAAATTATTGATATTCTCAATGAAAAGCTAAGGGAAGACACGGTTGTTCCTGGTATATTTTTAGGGTATCAAGAGCTTGAATTAGAAATAACCACAGGAGAATTTGCTGGAAATAGGTTTAAGGTCAGAAATGCCATGAGCCGGCTATATAACGTGCAGGGTAAAAAAAATATGGAGATTATTGTGCAGATTTATGCAGAGAATCATGAACTTCAATCTATTAGTGTATATAACTATTTTAGAGAACCGGTTATATATATACTCATTGTATTGTTTTTTGCTGTATTATTGATATTTGGAAGAATTAAAGGACTCAAAGCTATCATTTCTCTGATTTTTACTGGTGTTATGGTAATTTTTCTAATGCTCCCTCTTATTTTTAGAGGAACAAACCCTATCTTAGCATCTATTCTTACGGTGTCCCTTACAACCTTCGCAACCCTTTTACTGGTAAGCGGCTTTAATAGAAAAACTATGGCTGCTGCATTAGGTACCATTTGCGGTGTGATATGTGCAGGGATTATTGCCTATATTACAGGAAATATTGTACATTTGTCAGGACTTACCATGGAAGAAGCTGAAGCATTGATTTCTATTGCCGAAAGGACAGGCCTACAAATTAGAGGACTGATGTTTGCAGGAATCTTAATTGCATCCATGGGTGCCATTATGGATGTGGGTATGTCTATTGCCTCTGCAATATTTGAAATAAAGAATGCAAATCCACAATTTAGCAAAAGTGAGCTTATCCGATCTGGAATGAATATTGGACAAGATATTATGGGGACTATGTCCAATACCCTCATCCTTGCCTTTGCAGGAGGGTCCTTAAATATCATGCTCATTATCATGGCCTATGGCATGCCCTATAGACAGATTATGAATCTCGATCTTATCTGTACTGAATTAATTCAAGG
>JBFNEZ010000141.1:0-10221 GCA_040797825.1 Thermotaleaceae bacterium
CTCTTCGGTAGCGGCATACCTGCTAAAAGAGCAAGGTTTTGATGTTATAGGTGTATTTATGAAAAACTGGGAAGAAAAGAATGATGAAGGATTTTGTACCTCGGAAGAAGATTATGCCGATGTAAGAAAAGTATGTGATCAAATAGGCATTCCCTATTATACAGTTAATTTTGCAAAGGAATATTGGGATAAAGTATTTACATATTTTTTAGATGAGTATAAAAAAGGCAGAACCCCTAATCCTGATATCATGTGTAATAAAGAGATTAAATTCAAAGCTTTTTTGGAGTATGCCATTAAAATTGGAGCAGACTATTTGGCAACGGGGCATTATGCTCAAATCAGTTATAAGGAGGGTCAATATCATTTGATTAGAGGTACTGATCACAATAAGGATCAAACCTATTTTTTATGTACTTTAGGGCAAGAACAATTGGCAAAAACCTTATTTCCTATAGGGCATCTTACAAAGGCTGAGGTTAGGGACATTGCAGAGAAAGCAGGGTTGGCAACTGCAAAGAAAAAAGATAGCACAGGAATTTGCTTTATAGGAGAAAGAGATTTTAAAGAATTCTTAAGCAACTATCTCCCCGCCCAAACTGGTGAAATAAGGACCTTTTCTGGAGAATTTAAAGGGAAACACGATGGATTAATGTACTATACCTTAGGACAAAGAAAAGGATTGGGAATCGGAGGAGCAGGAACAGGTGAGCCGTGGTTTGTAGCCAAAAAAGATTTAAAAAACAACATCCTTTATGTGGTACAAGGGGAGGAAAATCCGGCATTATATTCCTTTGGACTATGGGCAACAGATATCCACTGGGTTTCCAATAAATCACAAGAGGTTATTCCCAATTGCAGTGCTAAGTTTCGTTATCGTCAGCCAGACCAAACTGTAAAAGTTTATCCAAAAGGGGAAAGGGAAGCAATCGTTGTTTTTGAGAAACCACAAAGAGCAGTGACACCCGGGCAGGCAGTTGTTTTTTATAATGGAAATGAATGCTTAGGAGGAGGGATTATCGATAGGATTTTTGAGAAGAAAGCTGATTATGAAGAAGTATTATTATCTACACAAAACTTGTAGAAAAAGCTGCGGAATAATAGAAATCTCCTTGACAGCTTGAGGTATTTACGTATACAATATAATGTAAAATGGTATAAATAAAATGCAATGAAGAGGATAGTAATATAGAGAAAAGTTTACAGAGAGATAATCAACTGGTGAAAGATTATTAACTGGAATCTTTATGAAGATCACCTCTGAGCAGGATAGCCGAATGTCAGTAGGATATCCCGTAGGCGTACGTTACATGCATAGAGTGATAAGATTTATCTTATAAAAAGGGTGGTACCGCGGTTAATTCGTCCCTAAGTCATTGACTTAGGGACTTTTATATTTTTTAAATATCCAACGAAAGGATGAATGAGAGATGAAGCAATTCAAACCATTATCAGAACTTCCTGTGGCACAAAGAGAAAATCAGATATCTGAGTTTTGGGATGAAATTAATATTTTACAAAAAAGTATTGAAAATCGCGAAGGAAAAAAATCTTTTATATTTTATGAAGGACCTCCCACCGCCAACGGGAAACCAGGAATTCATCACGTTATATCTAGAACACTAAAGGATTCTGTATGTCGATATAAAACGATGATGGGGCATCAAGTAAAGAGAAAAGCAGGATGGGATACCCATGGATTGCCAGTGGAGATAGAGGTAGAAAAGCAGCTGAAATTATCTAGCAAGCAAGATATAGAAGACTATGGAATTGCTGCCTTTAATGAAAAATGTCGCGAATCAGTTTTTTCCTATGAAAAACAATGGAGGGAAATGACTAGAAGGATGGGTTATGCTATTGATCTAGACAATCCCTATATTACGCTAGACAATAACTATATTGAATCTGTATGGTGGATTTTAGACAAATATTTTAAAGAAGGCTATATCTATGAGGGACATAAAATTTTGCCCTATTGCCCTAGATGCGGTACGGGACTTGCCTCCCATGAGGTATCCCAAGGGTACAAAGAAATCAAGTCCAATACGGTTATTGCAAAGTTTAAGCGCAAAGAAGTAGAAGAGTACTTTTTAGTTTGGACCACTACACCATGGACATTGGCTTCCAATGTAGCCTTGGCAGTACATCCAGAACACACCTATGTCAAGGTTAGATATGAGGAAAAAGTCTATTATGTAGAAAAAGGCCTTGCATCAAAGGTAATAGATGGTGAATACGAAGTACTGGCAGAAATGAAGGGAAAAGAATTAGAATATATGGAATACGAACAACTCATGCCCTTTGTTAAAGCAGAAAAGAAAGCCTTTTTCGTAACTGTTGGTGATTTTGTTACTACTGAGGATGGTACTGGAATCGTTCATATTGCTCCAGCCTTTGGAGAAGATGACTATCAGATTGGTAGAAGATATGGTTTGCCAGTTCTGCAGCCAGTTAGCGAAGAAGGAAAATATATCACAACCCCATGGGAAGGAAGATTCGTAATGGATTGTGATGTAGATATTATTAAATGGCTTCATGCTGAAGACAAACTTTTCAAAAAAGAAAAAATAGATCATAACTATCCTCACTGCTGGAGATGTTCTACACCTCTTTTGTACTATGCAAAACCTAGCTGGTATATTGAAGTGACTAAGATGAAGGAACAATTGATTGCCAATAATAAGTCTGTCAATTGGTATCCTGACTACGTGGGAGAGAAACGATTTGGAAATTGGCTTGAAAATCTTAATGATTGGGCTCTCTCAAGAAACCGCTACTGGGGAACACCGCTAAACATTTGGAGATGCGGATGCGGTCATACCCAATCTGTGGGCTCAAGAAAAGAGTTAATTGAAAAAGCAATAGAGACAGTTGATGATACAGTAGAATTGCATAGACCTTATGTGGATGATATTCACTTAAAATGTGATAAATGTCAAGGTTTGATGACCAGGGTTACGGAGGTTATTGACTGCTGGTTTGATAGTGGTGCTATGCCCTTTGCCCAACATCACTATCCTTTTGAGAATAGTGAAGGATTTGATGAACTTTTCCCAGCAGACTATATCTGTGAAGGAATCGATCAAACCCGTGGATGGTTTTACTCCTTATTGGCTATTTCAACCTTTGTAAAAGGTGTAGCTCCTTATAAGAATGTATTGGTTAATGATCTTATCTTAGACAAAGAGGGAAGAAAAATGTCTAAGTCTAAGGGGAACACAGTAGATCCTTTCCAATTATTTGATCAGTACGGAGCCGATGTATTACGATGGTATCTTCTTTATGTATCGCCAGCATGGACACCTACACGATTTGATATAGATGGACTAAAAGAGGTACAAAGCAAGTTCTTTGGCACCATTCGAAACGTATATAATTTTTTCACTTTATATGCCAATACCGATGAAATCAATCCAAAAGAATTCTTTGTTCCCTATAAGGACAGACCAGAGTTGGATCAATGGGTACTATCCAAATATAACAGCTTGCTGCAAGAAGTAGAAGCAGAGCTAGCTATTTTTGATTTAACTAAAGCGGTTAGAAAAATTCAAGAGTTTGTTAATGAAGATCTATCCAACTGGTATATTCGACGGGCTAGAAGAAGATTCTGGGCTACTGAATTAAATGATGATAAGAAGTCAGTCTATAATACAACCCATGAAGTGCTGATTGGGGTATCAAAACTGGTGGCACCTTTTGCCCCATTCTTATCTGATGAAATGTATAGAAGTCTCACAGGTGAATTATCCGTACATTTAGCAGATTATCCTACTGTAGATCTTACTCTCATAGAAAAGGATATTGAGGAAAGAATGGATTTGGTAAGGGATTTGGTAGGATTGGGGAGAGCGGCTAGAGCCCAAGCCAAAATCAAGGTAAGACAACCTATTCAAAAAATATTGATTGATGGGAAATATGAATCCTTAATTTCTGACTTAATACCTCTAATTCAAGAAGAGCTTAATGTAAAAGCTGTGGTATTTGAAAAGAATTTACAAGGATACATGAATTTTAGTCTGAAACCTAATTTCAAGGTAGCTGGATCTATATTGGGAGCAAAAATCAAGGCACTAGGGAAGGCTTTAGGAGAAATGGATGCTGCACAAGCTGCTCCAAAGCTTGAAGCTGGAGAAAGCATTTGGGTGAACTTAAATGGTGAAGAAACGGAGATTCTAAAAGACTATGTATTAATCAGCATATCAGCCAAAGAAGGATTTACTGTGGAAATGGCCAATAATTTATTTGTGATCTTAGATACCACGTTAACAGAGGAATTAATTCACGAAGGCTTTGCTAGAGAATTTATTTCAAAGGTACAACAAATGAGAAAAAACAATGGTTACGAGATGATGGATCAAATAAAAATATATTATCATGGAGATGAAGCCGTATCCAAAGCTGTAGAAATATATGATAATTATATCATGCAGGAAACTTTGGCCCTTTCTATTGAGAAAGTAGAGAATGGAGATTTTGAAAAACAAGACTTAAATGACCATGAAACGGGTATAAAAGTGGAACGTATATAGAAATCAGCCCTTAGGGGCTGATTTCTTAATGCTTATTTTAAGAAATTATGATGAATAAATTGATTATTTCCCATTGTATTTGAAGGAAAACGGAGAACATTGTAGAATTCTGTAAAAGTGACAACCTATCCAATCGTGGTAAAATATATAAGGAGAAATGAATATATGGGTGAACAGATATATGACTTCCATGAGGGACCTGTTATTTTTTTAAAATGGAAAGCTGATGAGCTTTTATCTATAGGTTACGTATCTCCAAACATTCAAGAATATGGATATCCATTAGAGGACTTTGAAAATCAGAATCAATCCTTTTATGAAATGATTTGTCCAGAGGATGTAGTGCAGGTAAGGTTAGCATGGCAGAAAAATGTCACTTCTGATAAAGAATACTTTGAACACAAATATCGTATCCTTACACCAAGGGGAGAACTTCGGTGGGTACATGGATTCGTAAAAATTGTTAGAGGAAGGCCTAAATCAATTCTTGGTTATGAAGGATATCTGATAGATATCACCGAGTCAGTAAAAATGAAAGAAAAATTAAATAGCAGTAAAGATCTTAAAGAGCAGGTACGAATGGCTTCAATGATATTTGAAAATACCATCGAAGGGATTGTGCTGACAGACTTAAATGGAAATATTCAATGGGTAAATCCTGCCTTTACTCAAATTACGGGATATTCTGCTGAAGAGGCCATAGGAAAAAATCCAAGAATTTTGCGTTCTAAGAGACATGACAATGACTTTTACAAAAATATGTGGGAGACAATCATAACCAAGGGGCAATGGAAAGGGGAGATATGGAATCGAAGAAAAAATGGGGAAATCTATCCAGAATGGCTGACCATACGGGCTATAAAGGATGAATATGGTCAAACTGTACAATATGTTTCAATATTTAATGATATTACGGAGCAATTTCAGCAGGAAGAACGGATTAAATATCAAACCTATCACGATGCGCTAACAGAACTACCAAATCGGGCTTTACTAAAGGATCGTCTGTCTATGGCTTTGATTCATGCCCATAAAAACGGGAAAATGACTGCCGTTATGGTGCTAGATCTGGATCGATTCAAACGAATTAATGATACTTTAGGTCATCCAACGGGGGATATATTGCTGCAACAAGTAGCTAAAAGATTAAAAGCCTGCATAGGTGAAGGCGATACAGTATCCAGACTAGGTGGAGATGAGTTTGCTATCCTACTAGAAGATATACAGGGTGCAGAAAAAGTACTTAATAATGCTCAAAAAATACTCTATACCTTGGAGAAGCCCTTTAGAATCATGGAACATGATTTACATATCAGTACAAGTATTGGGATTAGTATTTATCCAATAGATGGTGAGGACATAGATACCCTTCTGAAAAATGCAGATACAGCTATGTATCAAGCAAAACAAGAAGGGAGAAATGGATATAGACTCTATGCCCCTATGATGAATGATAAAGCACTCCAGCGTTTGGCTATGGAAAATGAGCTGCGAAAAGCCCTTAGTAGAGAGGAATTAATGGTTTACTATCAACCCCAGATAGATTTGAAAACTGAACAATTGATAGGGGCGGAGGCGCTGGTAAGGTGGAATCATCCTGAACTGGGTTTTTTATCACCAGCAGAATTTATTCCTTTGGCCGAAGAAACTGGTCTCATAAAAGATCTAGGAGATTTTGTATTAAAAACTGCCTGCAGACAAAATAAGGAATGGCAGGATAGAGGATTAAAGAAAATAAGCATTGCAGTAAACTTGTCGCCTTTACAGTTTCAACATAAGAATCTGCTTTGTGAGATAAAAGAGTATCTGAAAGAAATAGACTTAGATCCACGGTATCTTGAGTTAGAGATAACGGAAAGTTGCGCTATGAAAAATCCGGAGCTCACTATAAAAACCCTAAAGGAATTTAAAAAAATAGGGATTCAACTGGCTATAGATGATTTTGGTACAGGATACTCCTCCTTGGGATTGCTTCATCAATTGCCCTTGGATAAATTAAAGATTGATAAATCTTTTTTGAAAAATATTATGGTAGATCAAGACAGTCAAGCAATTGTATCGGCTATTGTTGCCATGTCTAAAAGTCTTGGATTAAAAGTGCTTGCCGAAGGTGTTGAGGAAAGAGAGCAATTACTATATCTAAGGGACCGTCAATGTGATCAAATACAAGGCTATATAATCAGTGCTCCCGTAGCAGCCTCAAATTTTGAAGCTTTTCTTAAGTGTGATTGGCAGATAGAGCACGCTTCAAGGATTATAGTGTAAAGTAAAAGGGGTGATATATATGCAATTTATTGACTTTCATTGTGATACAATTTTGCATCTTATGAAAGATAAAGAAAATTTAGGCTTAAAAAGTAATCCTTTTTGTGTAGATATTGAGAAACTTAGACAAAGCAATTCATTGGCTCAGTTTTTTGCTCTCTACGTTGACTATCAAGATAAAGAAGGCGTTATGGATACTTGCTTAGAGATGCTAGATAAGTTCTATATGGAATTGGAAGAGAATAGAGAAGAAATTGCTATTGCGCGTAATTATATTGAGCTTATGGAAAATAACAAAAAGGGAAAACTATCTGCATTTTTAACCATCGAAGAAGGCGGAGCAGTGAAGGGCTCTCTCTATCATTTAAGAAACTTTTACAGACTTGGGGTAAGGCTTATCACCTTAACGTGGAATTATCCCAATGAAATTGGATTTCCAAACTCCTATCCAGAATTTCAACAGAAAGGCTTAACGGAGTTTGGAAAAGAAATGATTTATGAAATGAACAGATTGGGGATGTTGATTGATGTTTCCCATCTATCTGACGGTGGTTTTTTTGATGTTGCTGCCCTTTCAGAAAAGCCCTTTATTGCCTCCCATTCCAACGCCCGGGCCACAACTAAGCATACTAGAAATTTAACCGATGAAATGATCCGCTTATTGGCTGAAAAAGGTGGTGTAATGGGCATTAACTTTGAAAAGGAATTCTTAGGGAATGAACCCATGAGTAGGGTAGAGGATATGATTCACCATATAAAACACATTCGAGATGTGGGAGGTATTGACGTATTGGCCATTGGGAGCGATTTTGATGGAACCAGTCCAGAACTGGAAATAGGGAATATTGGTGAATTAGAAAAACTTGTGAGTGGATTAAAGAAGAATCATTTTACGGAAGCTGAGATTGAAAAAATATGCTATAAAAATGCTTTGAGGATTATACGAGAGGTATTATAAAGAAAGACGTGTATCATAATGATACACGTCTTTCTTTATAATAGTGTAGGGGATTTAAAGCTTAAAGATATTAACTGATTCTTTTAATTGCTGGGCCAACTGGTTTAAGTCTTCAATAGAGCTTTCAATGTATTCTAAAGAAGCAGTTTGTTCCTCAGTAGAGGCAGCTACCTCCTCTGTACTGGCAGCAGTTTCTTGAGAAATAGCGGAAATACTTTGAATTTCTTCGGATATTGCCTGGCCTTCGGAGCTTGCAGATTGGGTAGCCGTTGTAATACTTTCAACCTGCTTTGCAATGTTACGGACGATATCCATAATCTTTCGGAAGACTTCCGTAGTTTTTTGTGTATTTTTCTCTTGCGCCACAATGGTCTCTGCTGCTGTATCCGATTCTTTTACTGCTGCATTGATGGAGTTTTGAATATCTTTGATGAGCCCTTGTATCTTCTCAGTAGAGGATTGGGATTCTTCGGCCAGTTTTCTTACTTCATCGGCAACTACCGCAAAGCCTTTGCCATGCTCTCCAGCCCGAGCTGCTTCTATGGCGGCATTCAGAGCAAGGAGGTTGGTTTGTGAAGAGATATTTTGAATGACTTCAACAATCTCACCGATTTGTAAGGATTTTTCATTTAGCGTCAATATGGTATCGGCTACATGGCGGACAGTACCACTGCTTTCTTTCATCTTTTGCTCTTGCAGCTCCACAGCTTCTACACCATGTTGAACAAAGTTTTCAGCACTAGAGGCTGATTGAAAAGAATCAGTACACAGCTTGGAAATGTAATCTATGGAGTTAACGATGGTGCCAATGGATTCCGAGCTTTTTTGAACGCTTTTAGCCTGTTCATCACTGCCTGCAGCCAATTGGCTCACTGCTTCAGCAATTTGAGAAGCTACTAAACTTGTCTGTTGAGAGGACTCTAGAACCAACTTAGAACTGCTGCCGATTTTATCAGAAGCGGTTGTGATTTTTAAAATCAGCTCCTTCAAGTTATCTCTCATATTACAGAAGGATTCTGCTAATTTACCAATTTCATCCTTACTATTGATGGTAAAGTCATAGGCTAAATTTCCATTGGCAAATTCGTTGCTGGCCTTGACTAAAAACAGAATAGGCTTAACCAAAAAAACGGAGAAGAAATAGCCAATGATGGCTGAAATCAACAGGATAACAACAACAAGCATTGCTGTATTATTTCTGCTGGCTGTCAAAGGGGCATAGGCTTCTTCAATGGGTTGACGAGCTACTACGGCCCAGCCTACAGAGGGAACTTGGGCATAGGAGCCAAATATTTTAGCACCCTTATATTCATAGTCCTCTGCACCGTGCAGACCCTGAAGGGCTTTACCAACTACGGGGATATCGGAAACATTCTCTTGATTTTCAGCCAAAGCACTATCGGGATGAACAAGGATCTGCCCTAGGCTATCTGTAACAAAGACATAGCCTTTTTCACCGAATACTCTTCTGGCTCTCATTTCTTCTAAGGAAGAAAGATCTAAGGTTCCTCCTACGGCTCCGATAAAATCTCCGCTGATATTGAAGATTGGAGACAGAATAACAACGGCAGCTTTTCCAGTAGTTCTAGAAATAATAACATCACTAATCACTGTTTTTTTAGTAGAAAGTAGGCTTTTAAAATAATCTCTGTCACCTAGGTTGTCAAGCTGCTCTCTCCCATCGGAACGAGAGACTTGAAGACCTTGGTTGTCCAGGGTGAATAATATAGCAAAATCACTATGCTTTTGACCTAAAGCCTGTAGTACATATCGTTGTTCTTCTAAATTGGTATTGCGCATACTAGGTAAATAGGATAAACCTTCTACGAAAATGGTATTTTGGTGCAAGAAAAGATTAATTTCATCACTTAATCCCTGAGCTAAGGCGGTAGTGGTGTTGGTAAGGTTTTCACGAATCACTTTCCCTTGTGATTGTGCAGATAGAAGACCAACAGTAAAGACAGAAGTGGCGGTTAGAAGCATGAGAAGCAGGGTGATTTTTGCTTGCATGGTCATTTTTTTGAACATATGTATCGCTCCTTTTTAGATGATGACTCAACTCGAAGGGGAAAAATATCAGGGAACCAACCAATAGGTGGTGGTCCAGCCATCATAGCATTATGTTGCCTTAGACCTGTGGCTTTACATCCTTATTTTTCATTCAAAATTCTGCCTTTTCGAATGAGCTTTAAAACCATGATTTGTTTGACTGTAGAATACTGAAAGACCATTAATAGTGTGTTAATTATTTGATCTATATTTACATAACATTGCCTTAATATAATCTTATCTACACTTCCCTTTGAAGTCAACATGATTCTACATATTCTAACAAAAAATGCACATAAATGGTTGAAATAGTAAAAAAGGCCCAGCTTTGAAAGTGAAAAAGATTGATTTTATCCTTTTACTTGGGAAATCTTTAGCAGCATATATCTAAACTTTTATCATATTATCTTGGGTATATGG
>JBFNEZ010000142.1:0-10193 GCA_040797825.1 Thermotaleaceae bacterium
ATAAAAAAGTGGTCAATTATATTTGACCACTTTTTTTATGGTTGTATTATTGGGGTATACTAAAAGTATATCCGATTATCTTGTGAAGGGGATTAAAAATGAAAAATTATAGTGCATTTGATGTAATTGGCCCTAGAATGATAGGTCCATCTAGCTCTCACACTGCTGGCGCTGCAAGACTAGGTAAAGTTGCAAGAAAAATAATTGGGGAAGAGGTTAAGGCGGTTACTTTTTACTTGCATGGCTCTTTTGCTAAAACTTATAAAGGCCATGGAACAGATAGAGCATTAGTTGCTGGGATTTTAGGAATGGAGCCTAATGATGAAAATCTAAGAAACGCTATGGAACTGGCTGAAGATAAGGGTATCATCTATCATTTTGTTGAAAGTTCATTAGGAGAGGTTCACCCAAATACAGTGAAAATTTCTGTGGAAGGAATTAGTGGAAAGGTAATAAAGATGCTTGGCTCTTCAGTGGGAGGCGGAAATATAAAAGTATTTGAGATCAATGGATTAGATGTAGAATTTACAGGAGAATATCCTACATTATTGATTCATCATATTGATAAACCAGGAGCTATTGCGAAGATATCATTGATTATGAGTGAATATTCAATTAACATTGCCTTTATGCGTGTATTTAGACAAAATAAAGGGAAAGATGCTTTTATGATTATCGAGACAGACAATAAAATTCCAGATGAAGTTATAAAAAAAACCAAAGATTTGGGATCGGATTTCATTAGTGTATATCTAATTGATGCTTTATAAAGAGGAGTGAAAAGATGGATTATGAGTTTTCTAATGGGCAAGAATGTATAGAGCTATGCTTTAAAAAGAATAAGAAGATATGGGAGGTTATGATAGAAAGGGAAGTATTTATTACTGGGAAGATGAAAACAGATATCATCAGCTACATGCAAGAAAACCTTCAAATTATGAAAAAAGCAATAAAAAAAGGTCTATACGAAGAAGTAAAATCTGTAAGTGGGTTAGTAGGAGGAGATGCTAAAAAACTTAGAGTGTGGAGTGAAAAAAATAAAACACTTTGCGGTTACAGAATGAATAAAGCCATAGCTAGTGCCATGGCGGTCTTAGAAGTAAATGCAGCTATGGGACAAATCGTAGCGGCGCCGACGGCAGGTTCCAGTGGAATATTACCAGGTGTTATCATAACTGTTGCTGAAGAGTTTGGTTTTCAAGATACAGAAACAGTAAATGGATTATTCACTGCTTCAGCGGTTGGTTATATCATTACTAGAAATGCAACGGTTGCTGGTGCAGAGGGTGGTTGTCAGGCAGAGACCGGGTCGGCTTCAGCCATGGCTGCTGCTGGAATTGTAGAGATGCTAGGAGGAAATCCAAAGCAAGCATTTCATGCAGCAGCGATTACACTAAAAAATATAATGGGTCTCGTTTGCGATCCTATAGCAGGGTTAGTAGAAGCTCCATGTATAAAAAGAAATGCTATTGGAGCAGCAAATGCACTTATTTCAGCTGATCTAGCTTTAGCAGGTGTAGAAAGTATTATTCCTTTTGATGAAGTTGTAGAAGCTATGTATCGTGTTGGTCGTATGATGCCCTGTGAATTAAGAGAGACAGCCCTGGGTGGATTGGCCACAACACCTACTGGACTAGCCTTGCAAAACAAAATATTTGGAAAAGAAAAATGATGGAAAAAAACCATCATTTTTTAATTTGATTAAGGATTGCGTTTGTTATGGAAAAATAGGTTGGTATCTGATATTCCACGTCTTGAATTGCCATATTTTTTTTTTCTATTATAAGCATATCGACTTTTTCTTTTTCTTGTACGATTGATTGTAACCAAAGTTCTCCAAAGTATATAAGTTAACAATACTATACCAGCAAAGTAAAGAAAAAAGTTACTTTTTGAATATGTAGAAGGAATAGCACTATAAATACCTTCCTTTTTAGCAATGGAATCTGCAGCTATTAGATTTACTTCTCCAAGTATTCTATCTTCCGATCTGTAGATAGCTTTTCCTATAATTTGCCCCTTTTCTATAGGTGCTTCAATAGCATCTTTTATAATTGCTTCATGAGTAATCAGACTAATATCATCATCTTTTAAAATGGCTTTATAGAGTGAGTGATCCGTAATTACTTTAACATTTTTTTCAATTCCTCCTCTTACCGGTACAGTTTCAATATACTCATGAGCATCAACGATCTTTTTAAAATCATAATTTTCATAACCATAATCTACAAGGGTTCTAGTATCTAAATATATGTTGGTACTCTGAGCTTTTAGGACCACACTAATAAGACGATGCCCTTCTTTTGATGCTGAAGCAATAAGACATTGTTGGGCTAATGCTGTATATCCAGTTTTGATACCATCAATTAAATCATATTTAATGGGGACACGTTGTCCACGATAATTTATCAGATTATTTCCTCCCGTACCCCAAAGAAACCTGTTTGAGTTTCTTAAATATCGTGTTTCTTCTTGTGTATTTGTGGGTGGGATTTCATAACGAGCTGTATTTACTATGTCAGAAAAGTGAGGCAAGGTCATAGCGTGTTTAGCAATTACTGCTAAATCATAGGCACTACTCACGTGGGCGTTGTTAGGCAGTCCATTGGGATTTACAAAGTTTGTATTTTGGGCTCCTAGCTCTTTGGCTCTTTTATTCATAAGTGCGGCAAAGGCTTCAACACTTCCGGAAATATGTTTTGCTAGTGCAACAGCTGCATCGTTGGCAGAGTCAACAAGTAATGCGTAGAGTAGTTGTTCAACTGTAAAAATTTCGCCCTCCATAACATAGATTCTACTTCCAGTTGTAAATGGCGTGTCCTTATCTATTACGATAGTATCATCAAGGTTGGCATTTTCTAAAACTAAAATAGCAGTCATAACTTTTGTTGTGCTAGCAGGATACATTTTTTCATGAGCGTTCTTTTCGTATAGAACATCTCCAGTTGCTGCATCGATAAGCACTCCACTAGGTGCAGTGATATCAGGCAGATTAGAATCTGCGTAGGCGATTGTAGCGAAAAAAGAATTGATACATAACAGAATATTGACCAGCAAAAGGAAACAGCTTTTTTTCATGGATTCACCTCATATGTCAAAAATTAAATGTACTTTAATTAGTATAACAAAAAAAAACAAAATATTTAAGAAAAATAAAAATTAATTATATTGGAATAAAGAGGAAAAAATAAAGAAAAATAGAATTGATAAGTGGGGAAATGGAGGGAAGAATTTCATGAAATTATCAAAAAAAGAATTGACAGTTACAGGAATCTTCATAATATGTATGGTAATTTTTATACTCGGGAACTATACTTTATTAAAACCTCAAAAACCAACTGTTGAAGTTTATCAAGAAAGCACGAGCTTAGAGTCTGGTGAATCTCATAAACTACCAGAAGAGGCTGTAGAAACTATAGAAAAAGATATTTATGTGGATATTTGTGGTGCTGTGAGGAATCAGGGCGTCATAAAAGTAAATGAGGGAGCTAGAGTTATTGATGCTGTAGAAATTGCAGGAGGGTTATTATCTTCAGCTGACAGAAAACGGGTAAATTTGGCTAGAGTATTAATTGATGGCGAACAGATATATATTCCTGAGATTGGAGAAGAACCGTGGGATCATAGTGGCGATATTTTCTCAGGTGAAAGCAAATCTGTTCAATCTGGAAAAGTGAATATCAATACAGCATCTAGTACAGAGCTTCAGTCTCTAAATGGAATTGGAAATGTATTGGCAGAAAGAATTGTTCAATATAGACAAGAAAAAGGGAAATTTATGAGAATTGAAGATTTAAAAAATGTATCTGGCATAGGTGAGAAGAAGTATGAAGCTATTAAAGATGCTATTCGCGTTGAATAAATTAGCTTATACAAATAGCTGTCATATGATATGATGGTAAGGGGGTGATAGAAGGATGTATAATAATGAAAATAAAAGATTAACTCAGATGTCCAGAACTTCTGGATGAGCTGCAAAAATAGGTCCTGAGACCTTGGCACAAGTATTGTGCCAGCTGCCGAAGATTAAAAATGACAGATTACTGGTAGGCTTAGATACTTCTGATGATGCTGCTGTTTATCAATTGAATGAAGATACAGCCATTATTCAAACCTTAGATTTTTTTACCCCTGTTGTGGACAATCCCTACATGTATGGACAAATTGCAGCAGCTAATTCGCTCAGTGATGTTTATGCTATGGGTGGAGAACCTATTTTGGCTATGAATATTGTATGCTTTCCAACTTGTTTGCCTATTGAAATATTAGGTGAAATACTAAAAGGAGGATCTGATAAAGTAGCAGAAGCGGGGGCATTATTGGTAGGAGGGCATACTGTTGATGATAATGAGCCCAAATATGGTCTCTCTGTAACTGGTGTAGTAAATCCCCATAAGGTTATCAGTAACGCAGGGGCCAAAGTAGGAGATATCTTGATTCTAACGAAGCCCCTAGGAACAGGCATATTAAATACAGCATTAAAAGCTGAATTGCTTACTAAAGAAAAGATCGATAATCTGATGTATATCATGGCTGCATTAAATAATCACGCTTCCAAGGCCATGCAGTTGGTAGGCGCCCATGCATGTACAGATATTACAGGATTTGGATTTATTGGGCATGCTTATGAGATGGCAAAGGCAAGTAATATAAGTATTTCTATTGATAGCAGTAAAATTCCCTTAATTGAAGGAGCTAAAGAGTTTGCGGAAATGGGAATAGTGCCAGCTGGAGCCTATGCAAACAAAAAATATGTTGCTGACAAGGTAAATGTGAAATCGAATATTCCCGTTTATATCGAGGACATTTTATATGATCCCCAAACTTCTGGAGGATTGCTGATAGCTGTAGCACCAGAAAGCATAGATGCCCTTGTAAATCACCTTGAACAATATAATCTGTTATCAGCTTCTATTGTTGGGAAAGTAATAGAGAAAAAGAATTGGGATATTGAAGTGGTATAATAAATTAGGAGACAGCTTGCTGTCTCCTGATTTATTGTGATGGTAAATATGTTTGATAGAGAGCGAAGAATTCATGAATATCTTCATGAATTTCTAAAAATTTATGTTATAATTTTAAGCAGATATAGGATATACTCAAGAAAAATAGCTGATAGGGATATGGAGTGAAAAAGACTATGAATAGAAAAGATTTGTTCTGTTTGATTCCTAAAGTAGATGATATATTAAAAGATAAGAGCATAGGGGAATTATTACTTGAATTTCCACGAACAGTCATTATAGATAGTATTCGTTATTGTATCGAAAATTTCCGTCAAGATATTGTAAATCTGGCAGAAGAAGATTTGAAAAGCTATTTTATTGATCAAGAATTATTGATAAAAGATATTATTGTACAAGTGGAAAAAAGTTGTAAAATGAATTTAAAAAAAGTAATTAACGGAACTGGAGTAGTGCTCCATACCAATTTAGGGCGATCTTTACTATGTGATGAAATAAAGGATGCAGTATGGGACATTGCTAGCAGCTACTCTACACTAGAGTTTAATACAGAATTAGGACAAAGAGGTTCAAGGTATGAACATGTAGAAAACATACTTGCTAAGTTAACAGGAGCTGAAGGAGCGATGGTAGTCAACAACAATGCAGCTGCTGTTTTACTTATATTGGGGTCTATGGCTAGAGACAAAGAAGTAATTGTATCAAGAGGACAATTAGTAGAAATTGGAGGGTCTTTTCGAGTACCCGATATTATGAAGCAAAGTGGAGCAAAACTTGTTGAAGTAGGTACAACCAACAAAACTCATTTATCAGACTATGAAGAAGCTATCTATGAGGATACTGGAATTTTGCTGAAGGTACATACCAGCAATTATAAAATACTAGGTTTTACAAAGGAAGTGAGTTTAGCAGAGCTGGTTTCACTGGGGAGTGAACATAACATACCAGTAGTAGAAGATATTGGTAGTGGGACATTAATAGATTTTTCTAAGTATGGATTAGAAAAAGAGCCAACTGTCCAAGAAAGTATTGCAGCTGGAGTAGATATTGTCTCTTTTAGTGGCGATAAATTATTAGGAGGACCACAGGCAGGTATTATATTAGGCAAAAAGAAATATATCGACTTAATGAAAAAGAATCCCCTAACTAGAGCCATACGAGTAGACAAGTTAACCCTTGCTGCTCTGGAGGCCACCTTAAGAATTTATTTAGATGAAGAAAAGGCAATTAAAAAAATTCCTACCCTTAATATGCTGACAATGACTTATGAAAGCATTGAAAAAAGAGCATTAAAACTTTTTGATAAACTAAAATCAATCCAGCTGGATAGCAAAGTTTCTATTGAGAAAGGACTATCTCAGGTTGGAGGAGGCGCTATGCCCTTAGAGGAGTTGCCCACGGCTCTAATTACAATAAAGCCAATAGAAAAAACACTTAATCAAGTAGAAAGAGAACTGAGAGGGCGAAAAATTCCAATTATAACCCGTATTAGTGAAGAAAAGCTAATCTTTGATTGCAGAACGATTAAGGATGAAGAATTTGATATACTTATAGAAGCACTCAATGATATTTTAGGGATATAAGGGGGAGTAAAATTGAAAAATGTGATAGTTGGTACAGCTGGGCACATTGATCATGGAAAAACTACACTGATAAAAGCATTAACTGGAACAGATACAGATAGACTCCTTGAAGAAAAAAAAAGAGGCATTACAATCGATTTAGGGTTTACTCATTTTGACCTTCCTAGTGGTAAAAGAGCGGGGATTATTGATGTCCCTGGCCATGAAAAATTTATTAAAAATATGTTAGCGGGCATTGGAGGAATTGATATTGTTCTTTTAGTTATAGCCGCTGACGAAGGGTTTATGCCTCAAACTCAAGAACATTTAGATATTCTAACAATTCTAGAAGTCAAAAAGGGAATTATTGTACTTACAAAGAGTGATCTCGTAGAAGATGAGTGGCATAGCCTAATGATAGAAGAGGTAAGGGAACGGGTTAAGGATACAATCCTGAAGGATGCGCCAATTATATCGGTCTCTTCGCTCAAAGGGTTAGGTATAGAAGAATTGGTAACGCTTATTGATCATCTTACAGAAGAAACAGAGGGAAAAAAAGAACAGATCCCTTTTCGTCTGCCAATTGATAGAGTTTTTACACTGCCTGGCTTTGGAACTGTTGTAACAGGGACACTAATAGAGGGTTCAATTCATGAGGGTGATTTCTTAACAATATACCCTCATGAAATCACAGCTAAAATTAGAAATCTTCATGTTCATGGAAACAATGTTAAAAGTGCTTTTGCAGGGCAGCGTGTAGCAGTAAACTTATCTGGTGTAAAAAAAGAAGATATTCTGCGGGGTAACGTGGCAGCAGCGCAAAACTCTATGAAACCCTCTATGATGCTTGATATAAAAATAAATCTTTTAAAACACGCTGAAAGTAATATTCAGAATCGTGATCGTTTACGATTATATCATGGAACGAGTGAGATTTTATGTAGGATTGTGCTGCTTGATAAAGAAGAGTTACAACCTGGCGAAAGTGGTTATGCCCAGCTTCGATTAGAGCAGGAAATCGTTTCAAAGCGAGGAGATCATTTTGTAATACGTCTTTATTCTCCTATGGTGACAATCGGTGGTGGTATTATTTTGGAGTCAAATCCTGTTAAACATAAACGGTTTAGAGCAGATGCACTAGAAGAACTTGAAATAAAAGAAAATGGAGAACCAGAAGAGGTTCTTGAAAAAATAATTTTAAGATTTAGTAAGAATTTTGAAAATGTGAATTTTTATGCTGTTCAAACAGGATTAGGAGAAGATAGAATACTTCAGATCATAGAAGATTTAAGGGATAAGGGTGTTATATCAAAGTTTTCAGGAAATGTACCGATTCATAACAGCTATATCAGTATCCTAGAAGAGAAAATAATTGAAATAGTAGGTTGTTTTCACAGAGAATTTCCGCTTAAACGGGGAATTAGTAAAGAAGAGCTAAAGAACAAAGTCCATTCTAAAGCAAAAGGAAAGCTATTTGATGAATTACTTAATTATTTTGCCCATAATAAAATAATTAAGTTGGATAATCATTCTGTAGCCTTAGAGAATTTTGAAATACAATTTGATTTAGAATCATTGAACATAAGGGAAGAACTTGAACGGATATATCTAGAGGGTGGTTTTCAGACACCCGATCCAGAAGCAATAATCGAAAAGGATAGAAAAAAGGAGAAACTTTATAGACAGGTTTTTGATGCATTACTAGAGAATGGACAATTGATTAAAATTCGTGATGACATTTTGCTTCACCGATTATTATATGAAAGATCTATTGAAATGATAAAGTCTTTTATATTAGAAAATGGAGAAATAACATTGTCTCAATTTCGTGATTTGGTGGGTACAACTCGAAAATATGCTTTGCCACTACTGGAAACCTTTGATCAAAAAAAAATAACGAAAAGGATAGGAGAAAAGCGCATATTATATTAGCTGCTAGAAAACTAGTAGCTTTTTTGTTGCAAAAAAAATGTAAAAACAGTATGATAAAATTAAAGAAATATATGGATAGACATTCTGTTTCTTGAAATAGTTTTTTAGAAACTGATTTATTCCTATATTGGAATAATACAAATAGAGGTGAGAAGATGTCCTATAGACTACTTATCGTAGATGATGAACCCTTATTGTTAAAGGGTTTAAAATATAGTTTACAGCAAGACGGTTATACTATTGAAACCGCTATTGATGGGAGAGAAGCTTTAGATAAGGCGCTGACAAATACCTATGATTTAATTATTTTAGATTTAATGTTGCCTAAAATAGATGGCTTGGAAGTGTGTACAAAAATCCGAGAGCATTCCATGGTACCTATTATTATTTTGACAGCAAAAGGAGAAGATACCAGTAAAATATTAGGATTAGACCAAGGTGCAGATGATTATTTGACAAAACCCTTCAATGTTCTTGAATTAAAAGCTAGAATTAAAGCTATTCTTAGAAGAATACAAAGTGGAGATAATATAACTGCAAATAATATTCTTAAAATCGAAGGTTTCAGCATCAATACCTTGGGGCGTAAGGTTATATTGGGTGATGAAGAAATTAATCTGACTGCAAAAGAATTTGATTTATTGTTGCTGCTAGCTACCCATCCTGGAAAGGAATATAGTCGAGAAGAACTTTTAGAAATCATCTGGGGTTATGAATATTTTGGAGACTTGCGAACAGTAGATGTACATATCCGGAGATTAAGGGAAAAAATTGAAAAAAATTCTAGCCAACCAGAATATATTCTAACAAAATGGGGAGTTGGTTACTATTTTAGGAAGAGGTAGAAATTTTATTAGCATTAGGTGGAAACTTGTTTCCACCTATTTGTTATTAATTATATTAACTCTTTTGTTATTTAATTTTTTCATTAGCGAGTCCTTACGATTGAACTACATAACTGAGAAAAAAATCTATCTTACTACCCAAGGGAACATTATTGCAGATAGAGTAATTGCTTCTATTCAGGATTTAAGAACAGATGATACGATGGAATCTGCAGATACTATTATTCAAAGATTTAGCAAAGACATTCGAGCAAGAATAATCTTAATAGATAGAGAAGGAATTGTGACCCATGATTCATATAGAGTATTTGTAGGAGAAAAGCTAGAGCATTTAGAAATAAAGGAAGCTCTTGCAGGAAAGAGCAGTTCGAGACAATATAGGCTAGAGGAATATGGAAGAGTACTATATGTGACAGTTCCAATGATATCAGGCTATAATATTGTAGGAGTTGTACTTATATCGTATTCAATAGAAGATATATATATTAACATTTATCGCACCCAGAGAGCTTTTCTCCTTCTGTCGATTCTAAGCGTTTTTATAACAGGATTTATAAGTTTTATTTTTGCAAAGGTGATATCTGCCCCCATTGAGAAGCTCACAGAAGGGATTACTAAAATGTATCAGGGGAATCTTGAACAAAAAGTTGAAGTAATAGGCAATGATGAGCTAAGCAACCTTAGTAGTGCGTTTAATATGATGAGTACAAAACTTGCCTTGGTAGAGCAGCAAAGGAAGGATTTTGTTGGTAATGTATCCCATGAACTAAAAACCCCCTTAACCTCTATCAGTGGGTTTGTGGAAACCTTAAAATCAAATACGATAGAGGATGAGAAAACGAAAAAACGTTTTTTAGATATTATAGACATAGAGACAGAAAGATTAACAC
>JBFNEZ010000143.1:0-10034 GCA_040797825.1 Thermotaleaceae bacterium
CTGTCGTCGAAGGAAACCTAGGGTTTCCTAGCGAAAGCGTCGCAGACGCTATTTTAATTTGATAGAAATGAATAAAATGTAGTGGAGGGCCTCTGTGTCCTCCTGCCTATGAGACAACTGGTCAGACACAGAGACCTGTCCCTACATGAATAAATAATTTATACTGTATTGGCACATAGGAAGATAAAGGGGAGGTTGTTATGATAAAAAAGAGAATGATGCTGTTATTGATGATGGCTGTTTTACTGATGGGCTGCAGTAAGCCTCAGACTATGGAGGGCAAGGATATAGAGATCCTTATCACAAGGGACTTTGGAAAGGAGATGCTAGACAGCAAGGTATTGAACTTTATTTCAGAAACCACGGTAATGGATATGATGGAAGACTATTTTGACATAGAAACTGCCTATGGAGGAAGCTTTGTGAATTCCATTGGTGGACTTAGATCAGGCTTTACCGATGAAAAAAGCAAGAAAAAAATGGATTGGTTTTACTATATCAATGGCCGATTTGCTGAAATAGGAGCTGCAGATTATGATATCCTTCCTGGGGATATTATTATCTGGGACTATCATGATTGGAGCAGTGAGGTAAGAATGACCAGTATTATTGGTGCCTATCCCAATAATTTTGTCAATGACTTGGAAGGAAATAGGATACCTACAATTATCCAGTATGCCTTAGGCTACGAGGATGAAGCAAAGAAAATAGCAGATTATTTAAAAGCTAAGGGTGCTGATATTTCTGTTTCAGAAGGAGCTGCAGAAGGGTTGGGAGACGAGGAGGGCCATACAATTTTAATCGCTCCCTGGGATGAAATACGGAGAAATGCAGCAGTAGAAGATATCTACAAGAATAGGAATAAAACAGGGCTATTTTTTGAAATAGAAGAGCAGGTTCAGGTTCTAGATTTTAACAATCAACCGGTACAGCGTTATGAAAAGGCTGCAGTGATTGCTTCTGTTTCTAAAGGCTATGGTTCTGATGGAAGCCTATGGATGATTACGGGCAATGATGAAGGCTGTATCAAGGAAGGGGCAAAGCTTCTTTATGAAAAACCAGAGAGCCTGAAGGGTGCCTTTTCTCTTATGCTAACCGATAAAGAAGTTATTAACCTGCCTGGGACAAAGTAGGTGATTCTATGATGAAAGTGCATCCATTTACCATGATTGTTTTTCAGTTGGTTTTAATCTGTATGATTTTATTTTATATGCATCCTCTTTATGTTCTTTCTATTTTATGCTTTGTACTGGCTATGATTTGTGTTTTAGGGAAATTGGACAGTGCAAAGAAAACAATAGCTTTTAGTCTGTACAATGCACTGCTGGTCCTGATGATCAACCCCTTGGTTTCCCAGACGGGAAAAACCATTCTTTATAGGAGTCCTAGAATACCTTTGGTTGGAAGGATAAAGATTACTGGGGAGGCGTTGGCCTATGGGGCCAATATGGGAGTGAAGCTAATCTGTATTTTTTTGATATTTACTTTGTTTGGAATGCTGACCGATAGGGATGAAGTCTTCGGCTTCTTTTCTAAATATGCCCATAAATTAACCTTAACCCTATCTCTCACAGTAAATATCATCCATCGGTTAAAAAATGAATTACAAAGGGTTAGAGACGTGATGATTTTAAGAGGTGTAGACTTCCAGGGAAAAAGGATTACAAACAAAATAAAGGCCTATTATCCCGTATTAAAGGTTATTTTGATCTCTGCTCTGGAGGGCTCTATGGATAGAGCAGAGGCCCTTTATTCAAGAGGTTATGGTATCCATAGAAGAACATCCTATGTAAAGGTCAGAATGGAGATTTTAGATTACTTTCTATTGGCCATCAATCTATTGCTCTTATTTTTATTAGGCTATGGGATGATTCTTGGGAGAGGAAGCTATCTCTTTTATCCAGAGCTGATGCCCTTTAGGCTTGAGGATTTAAAATATCTGGTTTTTGTAGATTTTGTACTGGTCATCAGCCTTTTCATGATATGGGGGAGTAAAAGATGGAAGTTTTTAAAATACAGAATTTAAGCTATTATTATCCCCGGCAGGAAAGACCAGCCTTAAAGGATATTGATCTGTCCATAGGAGAAGGAGAGTGTATTTTGCTCCTTGGAAAATCTGGTTCAGGGAAATCTACCTTGGGGAGAGTTTTTAATCGGATTGTGCCTGAATTTTATGGAGGAAAGATTTCAGGGATGGTTGAGAGCTATGGAGATGTGGGAATGGTATTTCAAGATCCAGAGAAGCAGTTGGTGATGGATTTGGTGGAGAGAGAGATCGCCTTTGGTCTGGAAAACATTGGAGAAGAATATGGAATCATGAGAAAAAAAGTAATGGAAACCTTGAGTTTTTTGAATATGTGGGATATTAAGAATAAAAAGAACCATGAGCTTTCTGGAGGGCAAAAACAAAAAGTAGCCATCGGTGCTACCCTGTCCATGGGTTATAGATTCCTGGTATTGGATGAACCCACCTCCCAATTGGATCCCACCACTGCCGAAGAGGTCCTTCAAATTATTAAACGATTGAATGAGGAACTGGGCTATACCATTGTATTAATAGAACAAAGAATCGATCGCTGCTTTCATTTGGCTGATAGGGTGTTATTTATGGATGACGGTCAGATAGTATTTGATGGGACTCCCAATGAATTTTGCCTTTGGAATACTCAGGAGAAGGAGAATTTTTTACCCTCCATTGCAGACTTTTTTGTAAAGTTAGATGGGGAAAGAATCCCATTGACCATTAAAAGCGGCAGGAAGCAGTTAGATGCTCTGTTAGGACATAAAGAGATCCAAATAAAAAATGCTGAAAGTGGGCATGTCCCTATAAACCCAGTTATTACGGCGGAAAAGGTTTTTTTTCAGTATGAAAATGGAAAAAGAGCCCTAGAGGAAATCAATTTGAAGGTGGCGGCGGGAGAAATACTGGCTGTAATGGGGGAGAACGGCAGTGGAAAGAGTACCCTGCTGAAAAATGTCTGTGGACTTTTGAAACCTACATCAGGAAAAATAAAAGTGGAGGGAAATCTCGGATATCTCTCCCAAAATCCCAATGATTATTTGTTTAATGATACAGTGTATGAAGAATTGAAATTCACTTTGGACAACAAAGGAATAAAGGATTATGACAAAATTCACAGGATTTTAAAAGCACTGGACATTGAAAAGCATAAAGATAAAAATCCGAGGGATTTAAGCGGCGGAGAAAAACAAAGGGTAGCCCTTGCCTCTGTGCTGGTAATGGAACCAGAAATTATTTTGTTGGATGAACCCACGAGGGGATTGGATAGGGGACTGAAGGAAGAGATGGGGCAAATCTTAAGAAGCTTAAAGGAACAGGGAAAAACAGTGATGGTTGTTACCCATGACGTTGAATTTGTGGCTAGATTTTGTGACAGGGTTTGCCTTATCTTTGATGGTGCCGTAGCCCAAATAGGGGATAAATATGAGGTGCTGACCTCTGGAGTCTACTATACTACCCAAATGAACAAACTCTTCAAAGGGAGATACGACAAGATACTTACCCAAGAGGATGCATTGGCTGCAGCTAGCCCATTATTAGAAAAGGGAGTCCTATAATATGAATTATAGCATGGTATCTGTGGTGATTTTGACTAGCTCTTTAGTGGGTGCATTTCTTTTTTATGAGAAGAAAAGGGGCTCTGTAAAGGAGATTTCTGTTATAGCAACCCTGGCAGCCCTTGCAGGGGTGTCGAGGGTTCCCTTTGCAGCTTTGCCCAACATACAGCCCACCACATTTTTAGTGATTTTATCAGGAACCATATTTGGACCTGCCTATGGATTTTTAGTGGGGGCTATTGCTACCCTCGTATCCAATAGTTTTCTTGGGCATGGACCATGGACTCCCTGGCAGATGCTGGCCTGGGGACTGGCTGGATGGAGCGCAGGATTTCTGAAAAGGATGGTTCAGCATCCATCCAGGCTGTTATTGGCTAGCTTTGCATTTTGCTGGGGCTTTCTGTTTGATTATATTATGAATTTATGGCATTGGCTGTTTTTTGTATATCCTCTCAATCTAAAGAGCTTCATGGCCGTATATGCGGCATCCTTTTATTTTGATCTGATGCATGGCCTGGGGAACTTTGCTTTTACCTATATGCTGGGCAAGGATTTTATGAATATTTTGAGCCGCTTTAAAGAAAGATTGTACTATTCAGAAATTCCCTATGAAAAATTGGACTAAAGGAGGCGTGATTTTATGAAAAGGATTTGGAGTATTGTAATGGTTATGCTGCTGTTGATGGGGAACATTTCCTATGGGCTTGATTTGGGGAATACAGCCAAATACTTGGAAAAGCAGAAGTTGGATCATTGGGGGATTTTGGCCCTCTATGCTCAAGGCAGGGATTTGAAGGGGAAGTCCCTGGATACAGTAACTTCAAATATGACCACGGAATATGAAGGCTTTATATTGGGATCCTTAGCCCTAGGAAAAGATGTGAAAAGTACAGTGGAAAAAGTTGCATCAGCCCAGAGGAACAGTGGGAAATTTGCAGACTCCATAGATGGAAAGGGTGAAGACAACATCAATGCCCATATCTGGGGAATTATTTCTCTCTATGCGGCAGGCTATGACCAATATGACCAGGTCAGAGCCTTAAAGTGGCTAAAAGACAATCAGAATCCTGATGGAGGCTTTGCCATTTATACGGGAGATAAAAACTCCGATCTAGATATGACGGCCATGGCTATTGTGGCGTATAGCGCCTTGGGGTTGAAGGAGAAAGATAATGAAATAAAAAAAGCCATTGAATACTTAGAAAAAAACATAGGAAAAAGAGAAAGCTGTGAGGCTTATGCCTGGTATATTCTTGGAAGAAAGAAAATAGGAATGGATATTGATAAGGGCTTGTACGATAAGCTGTTGGAGTATCGTCTAAAGGATGGGTCCTTTAAACATCTCAAAGCTGGAAAGAAATCGAACTATATGGCTACCTGGCATGGATTATTGGCCCTGGCAGATTATAAAAATGATATTTCCGTATTTGATAGACTGCGAAATGCACAGTATTCAGATAAAAGCTTACAGCAAAAAAACAAATAAGAAAAGCTTCATATCAAAAAAGGGGGAAAGACTGTGAATTATTTTATGAAACACAAGAATAAGCAGTGGGCAGCAAAAGTGATGCTGACGGTTATGTTGACAATTTTATTGATGCCAATACTGCCCTTTGGAATGAACAGTTTTGCAGACAGTCCTACGGTTGGAGCAACAGTCTATGGTTCAAGCCAATTGGCTCAAATTGCTATCCAAAACAATAAAGTCAAATTTGAGGGTGGGGTAGCCTTCGATGGAGGGGGATATGACACCTTTGGCTTTTACGATGTCTATATTCTCAGTAAAGAAGGAGAAACCGTAGCCCAGTGGGTCTATGAAGGAGAATCCCTGCAGGATAGGGCCATGGAGTTAGCCGATGCTATTCTGCAGGAACCCAATAAAAAAGTGATTTCTCCCTGGTCTGGCAGTGAGGTCCTTGCGTATTCGGCAAAGACAATTGCCCATGGGTATTTAGCCATGGGAGAACTTGGAGCGTCAGGAAAAGCCAATCAATTGATGGAAGTTTTAAAAGACAGACAAGCAAGTATTGGAGATGGCTCCTTTGATAGAGATCCCTATAGTGATATTCCCGCCTTAGAGGCCTTAGGGAGAGCTGGAAAGCTGGAGAAAATCAATACTCAGCAGGCCATTGACTACATACTAAAACAACAACATAAGACTTCTGGCGCTTGGCCGGGAACCTATGCTGATTTCCAGACCACCGCCCAGGCAGTCCGTTCCCTTCTCTATCTTAAAGGTTACGGAGCCGATCAAGCTTTGGTACAGGCTGCAATCGATAAAGGAAATGTTTGGTTGAAGTCCCAGCAGCAAAATGATGGCAGCTTTAAAACAGAGTGGGATGATCCCCTTATTGATACAGCAGAAATTCTATACTGCCTTCAGCTGTTAGACCTAGACTTAAATAGCTGGAAAACAGGGGAAAAGGGCCCTGTAGATTATATGATAGAGAAAGCTTTAAACGGAGACAGAACCTTCGGTACAGGCAAGAATATCATGAACAATACCTATGCTTTAGAAGCGTATACAATCATTAAAAACAGCGATTCAACCCAAGGCTATACAGTTTCTCAACTGGCTACAAAGGCTGCGGGCAATAACAAAGTCCTCTACGAAAAAGGCACTCCTGTAGATGGAGGATGGACCAGCTTTAATTTATATGATCTTTCTATACTAAAAAAGGCCAAGCTGGATATAGGAACATGGCTCTATAATGGGAAATCCATGAAAAATGAAGGAATTGATTTAATAGATACCCTTCTGGCTGAACCAAATAAAAGGGTGATAGATAGTTGGTCTGGAAGTGAAGTTCTTGCTTACTCAGCAAAGACAATTGCCCAGGGATATTTGGCAATGAAAGAACTAGGAGAGTCAGAAAGAGCCAATCAACTGCTTCAAATCTTAAAAGAGAGGCAAGAAAGTACTGGGGATGGATCCTTTGATAGCAATGTCTTTAGCGATATCCCTGCCTTTGAAGCCTTGGGGCGGGCAGGCAGTATCCACCAAATTGATACTGCAAGGGCAGCGGACTATATCCTCAGTCAACAGGAGAGAACCACAGGAGCATGGACCAGAACCTATGCTGATTTCCAAGCAACGGCCCAGGCAGTTCGCTCCCTGATTTATCTTAAACCTTATGTACAAGAGAAAGCCGATCTTCAATCCGCTATTGATAAGGGAATTGAATGGCTTAAGCTCCATCAAGAAGAGGACGGAGGCTTTAAGACCGAATGGGATGATCCCGTGGTCAACACTGCAGAGATTATCTATATACTAAAAGCACTAGATCAAGATTTGAATGCATGGAAGAAAAGTGGCAAAGGGCCTGTGGATTACATGATGAGCAAGGCATTGAACGAAGATGGAACCTTTGGAATAACTAAGAACATTATGGGAAATACTTGGGCCCTGGATGCCTATTTGATGATGGGCGGCCTAGTAGGCAATTTAGAAGATGGGAACAATGGATCGACTCCTGGAGGCAACAATCCAACACAGGAGGAAATCAAGGTTACGGTACAAATAATCGGAAAAAGTAAGGAAACCCTCTTTGGACCCAGCAGTGTGACCCTCCACAAGAATGACAAGTGGGCACAGACTGCCATAGGGGCCTTAGATAAAACAGGATTATCCTATAATGCTTCTAGCAATTTTGTATCATCTATTGCAGGACAAAGCAATGAGGGTCTCAATGGATGGATGTATATGGTCAATGGCAGTGTCCCCGGGGTACAGGCTTCCGATTATCAGCTGAGGGATGGGGATCAAGTGACATGGTGGTATAGCACCAATCCCAATGAAGTACCTGGAGGCGGACCGGGTGTGACGCCGCAGAATCCTGTAGATGTAAAGGAAGCCAGAAAAGCCGACGATAAGAAATTGACGGATACATTAGAAAAAACTGGAGAGGCAAAGCTTGTTTTAGGGAAAGACAGCGGTGGAAAGGCCTATCTGTCCCTATCCACTATTGCTGACTTATCAGATAAGCATAAAAGCCTTATCCTTGTAAAAGATGGTATCGTGCTGGAATTTGGACAACAATCTCTCATGAATGAGCGGCTGGAAAAGCTTTTGACCGATAAGGATGTTGCCCTGGAATTTGGGATTAAGGAATTGACAGATGCAGAGCAAAAAGACATTCTAAAAAAGGCTGGTATTGGAACAGAAGCAGGCTTATTTGAAATAGGAGGCAAGATTTTATCTCTAACAGTTCAATTTGTATACTTAAAGGAAAATGGAGAAATTGCCTCCACAGAAGAAATTACAACTTTTCAAGAACCGGTAAAGGTAACGGTGGACCTGTCCGATGCTAAGCTGAAGGAGGAGGAGTTTGGAAAGTTAACAGGGGTCAGATACGAAGAAGACAAGGATGGAAGGATTACTCCCATAAAGCTGGGAGGCAGCTACGATGGTGCTGCAAAAAAATATCGTTTCCATACAGATACCTTTAGCCTCTATGGAATATTAAAAGCAGAACAATTGGTAAAAATTCATCTGCAGTTGGAGAATAACAAAATAACTGTAAATGATGAACCGAGAGAACTAGACGTACCAGCTATACTCGTAGAAAATCGTACCATGGTTCCTGTCAGATTTATAGCAGAAACTTTTGGAGCCCAAGTGGAATGGGTTAAGGATACAAAAACTGTCACAATTCTATTGGCAGATAAGGAATTGAGTCTGCAGGTTGATGAAATGCTGCCTGGTATGGATGTTCCCGCAAGGATGACCAATGGACGCACCTTGGTTCCCCTTCGTTATGTTTCAGAAAATCTAGGGGCAAGGGTACTTTGGATTCCATCGGAGAAAACCATAGAGATCCTTCAATAAGAAGAAAAAGGTTCTTCTCACAGTATTTTGTGGGAAGAACCTTTTGTTTTAAACTGCTCTATATTTTCTCCTAAAAGCTAAAATTGATAGGGGGAGCCATGCGGCTGTAAAGATAGCCATTGAAATCAATTGAGGCCTTACTGCTTCGAAGGACAGGCCTTTAAACAATACCTCGTCAAAGGGTCTTGCAAAGTAGATGAGGGGCCATAGGGCTTTTATAATTTTTACTAAAACCTCAGGCATTTGGTCTGGGGGCCATACGTAGCCACAGCTTACAAAGGAAGGGAGGGAAAGCATAAAGGAGAGCTGGGCCAGCTTGACCTTATCCCCAGCGGCGGTGGCCAATAGAATAGTTGGACCGCTGATGGACAGAACAAAGGCGCCGCATAACAGAAGGGCCAAGGTCAGATCTCCTCTGATGGGAACATGAAATATTTTTGCAGCAATCCCTATGGCTCCAAGGGTAGAGGCCATGGATAAAACTCCGCATATCAGTATTTTCATCAATATACCTAAGACTGTATTTTCCTGGGTTAATTTTTCCTTGTCCTTTAAAACAGAGATTCCCAGGCCCGATAAAATCACCTGTTGAGCAAATACGGCCACAAAGCCTAACAGCAAATAGTTCATGTAGGTCATTCTTGGATCATAGAGGGTTCTATCGGTAAATTGAAAGGCCAAGGCCATGTTTTGGGCAGTTTGGGGAAGGGCTCCCTTGCCGGCCATCACCTTCATTTGAACACCAGCCCCAATGGTTTGGACAATGCTGGCAGCGGCAGCATAGGCATTGTTCCCAATAATGACATTGGACCCATCCACCAGAACCAAAACCTCTGTTCCCTTTAAGGTGGTGATGTTTTTATAAAAATCTATGGGGATATAAAGACCCATTTGAACATCACCGGATGCTAAGGCTTCTTCCAGCTCTGTCCTGGAGTTAAGGGTGTATTTTACATAGAAGCGTTCATTTTCTTCAAACTGCTGGATCAGCATTCTGCTCATGGTGGAGTTATCTTCGTCTAATACAGCTACGGGAATATCCTCTACATAACTGTTCATATAGACACCTCCAAAAAGGAGGGTAAGGAAAATAGGGGCTCCTATAAGGAGGAGGATAATATCCCGATCCTTGAGGGTACTGATCAATTCCAGCCATAGTTTTTTAAGACAGGCCAAGGGCTTCAACCTCCTTTTCTTGGGATAGGCTTTCGGAGGAACTGGATCTAAATAGCCCAAGCAGGCTTATAAGGCAGACAATGGCCATAAAGCCCATAAACCAATGAATATCTGTTCCCATAGAAGACAAAGGTGTGCCCTTCAAAAAAATGTTTCTGAGGTTATGGACATAGTGGTGAAAGGGCATGTAGAAGGCGGCCTTTTGATAACCCTCTGGCATGGCCATTAAGGGCCATGTGTATCCTACGATAATGGTACTTGGGATAAACAATATAGCATTTATTTGAGTGGCCAATAGTTTATTTTTTACCCATACAGAAACCATAATGGAAAAGGCAGCGGCCGATGCAGACATCCATAGGCTAAGAAGGGCCGTATCTCTAAGGCTGCCCCTAAAGGGAATTAAAAATAGGTTCTTTTGAAGGAGTATACTCATCATTAGGCCAAGCCA
>JBFNEZ010000144.1:0-9827 GCA_040797825.1 Thermotaleaceae bacterium
AAAATTAATGGTTCACCTATTATTCCAAAACTCTATGAAGTGGGAGAAAACTACATTATAATGGAATATATTGATGGACCTGATTTAAGAGACTATTTACGTGTAAAAAGAAAAATATCTAAGAATATGGCAAAGAGAATTTTACTTTTATTCTATGAAATGGAAAGGCTTGGTTTTACCCGGATGGATATATCTCTTCGACATATATTGTTGTCCAAGGAAAAAGGGCTAAAGATCATTGATCATTTTCATGCATTCTCTCAACGGGATCCCATCCTGTGAAGTTTTTTAGGCAGCTAGAAGAGATGGGGTTGTTGAAAGAATTTATTATGCAACTTTTTGAATTAGACCTTAGGCTTTATAAAATCTGGAAGAGAGCAATGCCTGATCATTTGGAAGGCCAATTATAGGAAAGGCTCTTAGAGGGGGAGCAATCATGACAGCAAGTCTCGACTGTAATCCTATGGGATGGAGAAATTTATTAACGATTGAAGAGATTGTATATATTTGCAGTCAATATTCTATTGGTAATTTGAAGCATATTTATGGAAATTTTCAAAAAGCAACCAATACCAATATTCTTTTTGAAACAGACAGAGGTCAGTATGTAGCAAAGATCTTGCATACAGAGATAGAACGATTTAAAAATATTATTGAGATTATAAAAATTCTCAATCAAAGGGAAGTACCCGTTCTTCTTCCGCTGCAAAATATATATGGTGAATATTTAGTGAATATAGGGGAGCAGCAGATTCAAGTAACAAAGTATATTCCCTCCTATAAGTTTAGCTATGAAAATAGACAAGTAGAATCCAGCGGGGCTGCATTAAGAAAGATACATGAAGCATTGAAAGACTATATAAGAATTTCAATACCAAAAGCATCCATCTATCCATCACAAAAAGTTCTAAAAGATGGGATGGAACGCCTTTCTATATGGAGACATAGTCTTCCAAAGGAATATGTCCTGCTTATAGGTCGCTTGCATGATGAAATAATTCAAAAGTGGGAAGCTGGCTCTAAGGGATTGCCTCAGACTGTAATTCATGGAGATTGGAATGAACGAAACCAACTATATACAGTGGATGGAAAGGTGTGCTGTGTGTTGGATTTTGATTTCATGCAGCGAAAGGAGAGGCTTTTTGATATTGCTTATGTGCTTTGGAATTTTTTGCTGCACCCTAAATTTAATGGTTTTGCAAAGCCTTTTATTCAAGGTTATGGAGAACTAGTAGAGAAAGAAAAAGAAATACTTCAAATTGCTATTGCTAGAATCAGTCTATTTTTTTTATGCACTGCGTCACTGTCTCAAGATCCTATCCAGGAAATACACCGTCAAGTGGCACAGCAGCATCCCTTTATTCAGCATATCCTGTCTAAGGAGGGGGAAAGACAGATGGAAGAATTGTGCAAATAATGTTTACAAATAAATTCGTGTCCTTAAAAGCAGTTCAAGGACACGAATTTTATAATTATGGGAGAAGAATGCTATTCTATTTTTCTAAAGATACCTTTCCAAAGTACCAGTAGCTCATACTGTTTTTTTGCCATCCATGAACATAATCCTTTGCCATGACAGGATCTGTATAGTAAAAGAGAGGGGCAATAGCCATATCATCCATAAGTAGATCTTGAGCTTTATAGATTAGTTCGTCTCTTTCAGGGCCTTTAGCAAATCTTGATGCTTTGATAAGTTCATCATATTCTGGATTAGACCAATGGGGGTGATTGTTAGAAGATCCTGTTACAAATAACTCCAGTAATCCTACAGGATCGGGGTAGTCTCCAATGTATCCACCCCTAGATACAATATAGTCTCCCTGGATTCTTGTTTCTTGAAACACAGCCCATTCTTGATTTGCAAGATTTACGTTGATTCCAAGGTTTTTCTTCCACATTTCTTGAATGGCTTCACATACTGCTTTATGGGTTTCACTTGTATTATAGAGCAAAGTTATTTCGGGGAAACCTTGGCCGTCAGGATACCCTGCCTCTGCCAGCAGTTTTTTTGCTTCTTCAATATTTCCGCCATCTATATGAACCCCATAATCTCCAGCAGTTTTATTAAAGTCTCTACCTTGGGAGTCTTTTAAGCCAACAGGATTAAAACCAGTAGCAGGGATTTCCCCGCCTTTTTGAACTTGATCAGTGATGGCTCTTCTATCAATAGCTAAGGATAGAGCTTCTCGAACCTTTACATCATTGGTAGGGGCTCGATTTACATTGAAGTTTAGATAATATGTACCCAATTGCGGTAGAATATTGAAGGTAGGTTCTTCCTTCATGAGTCTGGGAATCTCTTGGGTTGGTACGATATTGATAATATCCAAATCCCCTGATTCATAAGCTGTTAGGGCGGTAGAAGCCTCTACAATCATATGACAATTGATCTGATCGAGTTTTACACTATCTGCATTCCAATAATTTGGATTTTTTTTCAATACAATTTTATCTCCCGCAGTGTATTCTGCAAGAACAAAGGGACCATTAGAAATGGCTGTAGATGGATCCTTGGCCCATCCCTCTGGGGATTTTTCCACCATATCTTGACGAATAGGCATGAAGGCACCTCGAGTAATTAAGGATAAAAAATAGGGTGTTGGTGTTTCAAGGGTTACTTCAAAGGTTTTATCATCTAAGGATTGGATGCCTACATTCTCTATATTTTCTTTTCCTTCAAAGTAAGCTTGTGCATTCTTGATATAGAACATATGGGCTGAATAGGGAGCTGCTGTAGCAGGATTTAAGACTCTCTTCCAGCCATATTCAAAGTTCTGAGCTTTTACTGGCTGTCCGTCAGACCATAGGGCATCTCTGAGATGAAAGGTGTATACAAGTCCATCTTCAGAAATATCTACTTTTTCTGCCATGGCATTTTCAAGTTTCCCATCTATCTCTCTCATAAGCCCTTCGTAGATGTTATTGACAATGTGGCTGCCATCAATGGCTTGATTTAGATCGGGATCAATGGTATTGGGATCTGCTGCTAAATTATATTCTAATATAGCAGTTTCTACTGCTGTAGATTTTGCTGGCTCAGTAGGACTACATCCTGAGAGTACAACAATAAGGACTAAAAAAAAGATCAGATTAGATGCAATTGATTTTTTTATCACGTGTGTTTCCCCCTTGATAATATAAATATTGTACGCAAAAGCCTATGGCTTTAGATACCTAAAAGGATTTTTCTCGCTGCTTCTTTTTCTCTGACATATCGGAAAAAAAATCATGAAGTGATGCCAGTTTATGGATATCTATTTGAATCTTATCTTTCATGTTATAGCTTAAAACTACGAGCAATAGTTCTGCCAAGGTAATTGTAGCAGAAATAAAGTTATAAAAAACCAGAGAATGGTTTTCTGCTTTTAGAACTACTTCTGCCCCATGGGCGATAGGAGACTGTTCATCATTGGTAATTGCCAGAAACATCAATTGATGCTTTTTTAAATATTGGGCCAATTTGACTGTCTGATTGGAATACATAGGAAAAGATATTAAAATGAACAAATCTTTATCGTCAGCCCCAAGAAGATCATTGGTAAAGAGGTTGATATCTTCCAAATAGAGTATTCTTGCATCTATATGCAACCTTTTTAACCGAGGCTGCAAGAAATCACATACCAGTCTTGAAAGACCTAGGCCGCAAAGATAAACAACTCTAGCATTTTCAATAAGATGACTGGATTTTTGTAAAGCTTCTGCAGCGTTAATTTCAATCATTCTTTCAAGATTTATTTTCTGAATATGAAGTGTGTTTTTGATTGCATCTTCAATGCTTTCTAGTTCTTCTAAGGAAGATTTCATTTTAGCAGGTACCTTTAGTTCTTCTTTAATAAGAATTTGGAATTCTTTTTTTAAATCCACAAAGGAATCTAAACCAATACTTTTACAAAAATTTAGAATCGTTACCTCCGAAACCTCAAGTTCATTGCTTAACTCCTTTAGACTCATAAATCCAATTTTGTTTTTGTTACGCATCAGATATCGTGCAATTTTTTTTTGTTTATTGCTTAGAGTAGGAAGATGTTCCTTTATTATTTGAGTAATTATCATGTATGCACCACCTTTTTTGTATAATACTACAACGGTTTGTTACAGTCAATAAAAATAATCGAAAGATTAAAGCAAATGCTTTATATTTATAATATTATATTATTTAAGAATAGTATGTCAATTCATGAAGCGGGTTTATTTGAAATAATTATAATAAAAGCTATATATTTTAATAATGATTATATATAAAATTATAAAAATAAAGTGGATGTTTTAAAAATATGGTATAATTACTGTAGTAAACCGAAAAGGATAGGGGGAGATAGAAATGTCAATAGTAGCAAAAGTATATCGTGGGGATTTGATGGATCTAAGTCATATAGGACATATTGCAGTAGTGGATTTTAATGGAAAAATATTATATTCCTATGGAGATCCTTATCGAGTAACCTATGCACGCTCATCTGCTAAGCCCATTCAAGCTATACCAGTATTAGAAAGTGGAGCAGTTGAGGCCTACGGAATTACCGATAGAGAGGCAGCTTTATTTTGTGCTTCCCATAGTGGAGAGAACTTTCATGTGGAAGGAGTAAGAAGTATTTTATCTAAAGCAGGCTTAACCGATGGCCGATTGCAGTGTGGGACGCACCTGCCAATTGCAGAATATGCAGCAGAACAGCTAAAAGTTCAAGGGCTTGAACCAGAAACTGTTCATTGTAATTGTTCAGGAAAACACGCTGGAATGTTGATTACTGCCCAGTATCTGAGAGAGCCCCTAGAATCCTATTATGAGGCAGCACATCCAGTTCAAGGAAGAATCATGAAGACTTTATCAGAAATTTGTGAGTATGAGAAAGAAAAGATTATTACGGCTATCGATGGATGTGGTGTTCCTGTACATGCCATGCCTCTTTATAAATTTGCCCAGGGCTTTGCACGCTTATCTAAACCAGAAATATTTGAGTCTAAACGAAAAAGAGCTATTGAAAGAATTATTGAGGCCATGACTGCTTATCCAGAAATGGTGGGAGGTACCGATAGAATATGTACCGACTTAATGAAGCTATGCGGAGACAGGATTTTTGCAAAATCAGGAGCAGGAGCCTATTATGCCATTGGGTTGAAAGGAAAGGGAATAGGCATAACTTTTAAAATAGAGGATGGCGGAAAGGGTATTGTATATCCTGTTGTATTAGAAACTTTGTGTCAGCTTGAAATAATTTCTTCAGAAGAGTTAAGTCGGTTAGAAAAGTACTATCCTGCTAAGACAAGAAATCATAAAGGAGAGATAGTGGGAGAAACAAAGGTAGAATTTAAGCTAATAAAACATTTTTAAGTATTTTTTAAATTAAAAAAGTATATTCTTTTAAGAGGAATTTTATAAAAAAGGTGGAAATAAGAGAATAGGTCCTAAATATCTAAAGGTATTTAGGACCTATCCATATAAAGAGGAGGCGTATAAATAAAAGGGAGGGGGAAATAGGATGAACCTGACAGCAGAAGATATCATGACAAAGGATTTTCACGCTGTAGATGAGGACAGTAGTGTGCACGAAGCAATAGAGAGGCTATTGGATAGTGATATTAATTGTTTGCCTGTCGTAGATGGTGAAGAGTCTTTGAAAGGAATTGTTACGGAAACAGACTTGTTGTATGTGGACAAAAAATTGAACCCATCAGACTACTATGCCTACGGAGAACCTTATGTTCCAATTAATACAAGAATATTAAATGAGAATCTAAATGAATTAAGAAGCTTAAGAATTAGCGAAGTGATGACAGAAAAGGTGGTCACTGTTAAGTTAGATACACCTTTAATTCAAATACTCGACATTATCGTAAATCAGGCCATAAAAACCATACCTGTTGTAGAAGAAGGGAAGCTATTGGGGATTGTTACCCGAAGGAATATATTAAAATATTATTTGTAGTTTATTTTAAAGAAAGATGTCTAGGGGGTTAGACATCTTTCTTTATATATTAAAGTAGGGAACGGATTTTATGGGTTTCACAAAACTATATCTGCCCTAAAAATATCTGAACTAAAAAAGAAATCACAACAACTAAAGTTGAAATAATAAAACCATGGACCATTGGTGTAAAACCTGAGTTTGACAGCTTGCTGAAATTTGTTCTAAGACCAATGGCGCCCAAGGCCATGACCATCAGAAATTTACTCATTTGACCAAGGAAATCACTGGTTGTATCAGGGACTAAACCAGTACTTTTTAGAGCCACCATAGCTAGAAACATTAGGATAAACCAAGGGAAAATCTTCTTAATATCCACCCTATTTGTGATCCTTTTTGCAGAATTCCTACTATCAGATTTTTTTGCTATCCTTGCGTTTATATATGAGAAAATCAGAACAATGGGTACAATAGACAGGGTTCGTGTAAGCTTTACAATAACAGAGAGCTTTCCTGCAGCATCGGAATAAGCATATCCCGCTGCAACGACTGAAGAAGTATCATTGATGGCAGTTCCTGTCCATAATCCAAATCCAAGATCGGTCATTTGGAAAAAATGTCCCATGATAGGAAAAAGTACAACCATAATAATATCAAATATAAAAGTTGCAGAAATGGCATAGGCAATATCACTTTCTTCTGCATCAATTACGGGAGCAACTGCAGCAATAGCAGAACCGCCGCATATTCCTGTGCCAGCAGAGATGAGACTGGACAATTTCCAATCCATTTTTAAGAATTTACCTATAAAATAGCCGCCGCCGAAGGCTGTAACAAGGGTAAAGAACATCACAATAAGAGAAAATTTACCAACCTCAACTACTTGCCCAAAGCTTAAACCCATCCCCATTAGGATGATTGCCAATCGCAGTATTTTCTTGGAAGTAAATTGAAATCCTTTTTCAAATACTTGGTATTGTGAAACCAAAGGATTTAACAGCATACCAAATAACAAAGCAAAAACTCCAGCGCCAATAAGTCCATGGGGTGTAAGCTTACTGGCAAAAACAGAAAACCAAGCAAGTAATGCAGTCAACAATATTCCAAAACTATAATTCTTATAATTTTTCATAAACTCAGCTCCTTTATTAGGCTACCTATTGATTTTAACATGGATAAATCATAAAATATAATTATAAATAATTATATAGCTATAATATAATTTTATTGAGGTGGAAATTAATGTTAGATGCAAAAATAGAAACTTTTTTAGCTGTTTATCAAAATAAAAGCTATACGAAGGCTTCAGAGAAACTGTGTATAACGCAGCCTGCAGTTACTCAGCATATTCAATCATTGGAAAAGCATTATGCCTGTAAGCTTTTCGAGTATTCCAACAGGCAATTAAAGATCACGAAGGCTGGTGAGCTTCTTCATAAGCATGTATTAAACCTTAAGGCCAATGAACAGATTATTAAACAAAAGCTATTGCAGATCAGCCAAGAAAAAAAAGCATTAAAATTCGCAGCCACATTGACCATTGGTGAATTTACCCTACGGCCTATACTTGATGATTTGATACAGACCTTTCATGAATACAACATTACCATGTATATTGACAATACAAAAACAGTCCTTCAAATGTTGGAAAGCGGTGAAATCGATTTTGCGCTCATAGAAGGTCTATTTAGTAAATCGGACTATGAAACCAGGTTATATAAAAGGGCCCCTTTTATATTGACGGTTCCTATTGCCCATCCCTTGCTTAAAAAGAAGTATGTTTTTTTAGAAGATCTTAAGGAAGAAACAATTATTGTACGAGAGAAAGGTTCAGGTTCTAGAGAAATTTTGGAACGGGGTCTTTTCGATAAGAATTATGTTTTGGGTGATTTTAAGAAAACTATAGAAATTGGAAATGTCAATGTAATAAAAGAAATGGTCAAAAAAAGTATTGGAATTAGTTTTATGTATGAAGATGCTGCTGATGAGGAAATCAAAAAAGGTGAATTGGCAATCCTTCCTATAGAGGATTTTGTGGTCGAAAGGGAGTTTAATTTTATTCATATAAAAAATAATATCATGCAGGATGATCTGGATGCTTTTTTCTGTTTTTTAAAAAATAACATTAGCTAGAGGGATTTACAGATGGTTTATTTTCTTTTGATTATTCTTTGAAAGCTATATTATTATACCGAAGATATGAAGCTATAGGTGAAGTGTAGTAAATAAATGAGACATAAGAAAATCCTATCCAATTATTGCCCAAACTTTTACAAGAAAATCTTCATCAATGAAGGAACGCATCTTATGCGTTCCTTCATTGATGAATTTGTAGATATTGATTAGACTTGGCTTAGGAGGGATCTCCTGAAGCCATAGGGCAGGAAACTCTACAGGTGTTGCAGTTTATTACAGAAAATCCTCTTTTGTTGGTATGATAGGTGTATTCTCTACAGTCCTTCTGATTGACTGTTTTACCATTAAGTGCTTTTGACGGACAGCTATTTAGGCAAACTTGACAGCCTGGGATACATAGTTCTTTTGAAGGAGGATCGGAGGACAGGTCTAAATCTGTCAACAGTGCGGCAATACTGATCATATTGCCGTATTTTTTATGGATAATCAATGTATTTTTTCCCATACTTCCAATACCTGCTAACAATGCTGCATGTCTCATAGACAGCAATCCTCTTCCTTCCAGATTATCAGCATCCCAATATTCATAGGGAGAATCAGAGGGGAGAGGAACGACTACGGCCCCTAATTTTTCTATTTCTGTACTTGCTAAAAAGCTGATACGATCCAATTCATTTAAATTTGTATCATTGGCTTTATTGTATACAATCCGTGGACTGACATGAAGGAGTCCCTTTGGCATTGCTTTGGCGAAAACAATGACTGATTTGCAGTCCCGGTATATATCCCTAGGATGAAAGCCAGTCGGTGCATCAATAAACTTATCTACATTTGCGATACCACATATGTCCGCTCCCAATTCCATAAGAATCTGTTTTATTTTTTTCTCCATGATAACCATCCTCCAATTCATTAAATGAAAAAGAGTAAGGGTTTATCTAATTTGATAAAAAATTACTCTTTTCATATGTATTCCTACTTACAGGTATGGTATCATATAGCAATAAAACAGTAAAATTGATAATTTTGAAAGATTTATTCGATATAAATGATAGAAGGGAGCCTTTGATTTGGAAATAAAGCAGTTAAAAACTTTTTTAACAATTGCTAAAATGCAAAGTTTTACCTTGACCGCCGAAAGTTTAAATTATGCCCAGTCTACTATAACAACGCAGATACAGCTTTTGGAAAAGGAACTTGGAGTAAGATTATTTGAGCGATTGGGTCACCGGATTGACTTGACACCAGAAGGGAAGAAGCTGCTTCCCTTTGCCCAGCAAATTATCAAGCTGTCCGATGAGGTAAAGAATGTCATGGATAACCCCAGTGCTCCCAATGGAACTTTGTCTATCGGAGCAGTAGAATCCCTATGTGTAACCTGGCTGCCCAAAATACTTAAGGAATATCGCAGGCGATATCCCAAGGTGGAGATTATATTAAAATTTGGCAGTTGTACAGATTTTCTGCGTAGTTTGAGAGAGAATACATTGGATATTGCTTTCTTTTTAGGAAAGAAAATAGATGAGAGAGACTTTATTACAGAAATTGAATTTCCTGAACCTATGGTAATTCTCGCTTCTACTGAAAACTCCCTTGTAGGAAAGGTTAACGTATACCCAGAGGACTTGAATGATCAGCCCTTAATATTGACAGAACCCGGTTGTGGTTATAGGGCCTATTTAGAAAATATACTGTCACAACAGGGCGTAAAACCACGTTCAATTATTGAAACTGGAAATGTGCAGACCATTAAGCAGCTTACAATAAGCGGCATGGGAATTACTTTAT
>JBFNEZ010000145.1:0-9795 GCA_040797825.1 Thermotaleaceae bacterium
GGGAGATTAAAATCTCCCCTCCAAATATATACTTAATTGATTTTAATGACTGTAGAAAGATAGTGTTATCATAGTGTAAAATAGTTGTTGAAGTTAAGACCCAGTTTTTCACCTATAGTCTTCATTTCCTCTAAGGTCTTATCATTGACAGGAATACCCTCTTTGAGCTTTTGAGCAGCAGAAATCAATTCCTTTTCTCCATGTGTATAAATACGATCCTGGCCATTTGCTTTTGGACTGTCACGCAGTTCCTGAAGTAAAGTTGACATACGTGCTTTTATTTCCTTCTTATCGCCAAAAATTCCATAATCTATAGCCCAGCAGCAGAAGGATGTATCAGCGTTTCCACTGTTGCGTACATGGGCTGAATTGGTTCCTCCAGCAAAAACCGAAGTAAACAGCTCAACGATAATTCCAAGCCCATATCCTTTATGTGAACCAGTAGCTTCTGAAAACCCTCCAAGTGGGAAAATGCCTCCGCCTAGTTTTTCGATGATGTTTTTCAATACTCTTTCTGCATCATCACAATCTTGTCCCTTTTCATCGGCAACCCATCCATGGGGCAGTGGCAGCTCCTTTTTCCTGTATACCTCGAGTTTTCCTCTGGTAATAACTGTAGTTGATGCATCAAACCAGAAATTCACTGGTTCTGCCGGCATGCAGATAGCAATTGGACTAGTACCAAGCATGGCTTTTTTGCCATTGGTAGGAATCATGATGGCTTCCGTATTTGTCATACAGATGCCGAGCATATCTGAATCAGCAGCCATTTTTGTATAGTATCCGGCTATGCCATAATGATTTGAATTCCGTACACAGACGGCCCCCATGCCATGCTTCTTTGCCATATCAATGGCTAAGGTCATCCCCTTTTTTGCCACAACCTGTCCCATCGATCTTGGTGCGTCGAATACGGCAGAAATGGGCGTTTGAAAAACTGCCTCCCACTTTGCATCAGGAAAAATATATCCATCTTTCATAGCATTATAGTATCGAATCAGTCGTTGGACACCATGGGACTCTATTCCATAAAGGTCAGCGGTTAGCAAAACATCTGCAATATCAGAACTTTCCTCTTCAGAATAACCACTTTTGATAAACAAATCTTCACAAAATTTACGCAGACTCTTTTCAACTAAATTTATGTATGCCATTTTATCACTCCATATAATTATATTTGGCACTGATATAAAGTTGTGGACAACATCAATGATTATGAATAAGGAACTCTATCCTTATACTTATTATTATGAATACGTTTGATCGGTTATTCAAAGGAACAATATCCTTTTATTGGAAAATCTGTGTTGTATTCTAATAACACCACAAATTTAACACAATGGGGATAGTATCTTATAGATAGGTACTTGCTTTGCTGTTAACGAAAGATCAAGACCATTAGAGATGGTGAGTGAAGGATATGTGGCAGCTATGTTTTATGGTACAATAAAAGGTATGGTGAAGTAGGGCACCTAGACGTTGTAGGTTTTCTTTATACAGCTCCTCCATATAACACAAAAGCAAATATTTCGTATAGGATAATACATTTGTTGATTCTAAGGATAAATTTAAGATTTATTTAGAGTTGCTGCAATCAATAGGAAAGGCGGATAAGAAGGGAATGCCGTCAATAAAGATATCGTATAATAAAAGGAGAGCAGAAGGATGCGGATACAGTTATGATAAATTTATTAAGAAATCTAATGAACCACCTAGGCTATGTAGTTATTATCGCCTTTATTATTTCAAATTTGCCTGAATTCAAGAAGATTTTTCAGAAGGATGAATTCAAAAGATCGGATCTGATGATACTTTCTTTAACCTTTGCTATTTTTGGTATTATAGGTACCTATTCAGGTACAGATGTCTATGGTGCAATTGCTAACACTAGAATTATTGGTATCATGGCTGGAGGCATTCTTTGCGGGCCCTTTGTAGGAATTGTCTCTGGTGTCATTGCAGGAGTGCATAGGTTCTTTTATGATATGGGAGGTATTACTTCTTTGCCTTGTGCTATCAGTACAGTTTTTGCGGGTTTGGTTTCAGCCTATATTTATAAAAAAGGTGTTCGATTTGAAAAGTGGTTTTACGGACTTCTAGGTGGATTTTTTGTAGAGATAATTGAAATGGGACTTATTCTTCTTTTATCAAGACCGTATTCAAGTGCTTTGGCTATCGTAAAGAGTATCTATCTTCCGATGAGCTTGACGAATGCCCTAGGAATATGTATTCTGATTTTGTTTATACAAAAAATATTTAATGAAAAAGAACAAATAGCCGCAAAGCAGGCCCAGCTAGCTCTTGAAATAGCAAATAAAACCTTACCCTATTTTAGAGAAGTAAATAATGAATCTCTTAAAAAAGTCTGTGCTATTATAAAAGAGTCTACAGGCGCGGCCGCTGTTGCAATCACTGATAGAGAAAGAATTTTGGTCCATGAGGGTCTTGGATCGGATCATCATATTGATGGAGAACCTATTCAAACCTTGGCGACGGTACAAGTTATAGAGGATGGAGAGATGCAGATTTTGAATTCACCAGAGGAAATACAGTGTTTTTATAAAAATTGTCCTCTAAAATCTGCAGTAATTGTTCCTCTAAAGGATGGTGAAGATGTAATTGGCACCTTGAAGATATACTATCTAAAAGAAAATGGTATATCTTTTACCAATGAAAAACTAGTCATTGGGTTATCTATGCTCATATCTACTCAGCTGGAGATAAGCAAAGTAAGTCATCTAAAAGAATTGGCTACCAAGGCAGAACTGAAGGCACTGCAGGCACAAATTAATCCTCATTTTCTTTTTAACGCTTTAAATACTATCGTATCTTTTTTAAGGTTTGAGCCGAATCGTGCTAGAGAGCTTATTGTGAATCTATCAACCTATTTAAGATACAATATAGAAGAAGCACAAACCTTTGTAGATATCAGTAAGGAGCTTGAACAAGTGAAAGCCTATGTAGAAATAGAAAAAGCTAGATTCGGAGAAAAACTGAATGTAACCTATGATATCGATGACAGTATACAATTTAAAATTCCTTCTCTTATCATACAGCCTTTGGTGGAGAATTCTATCAAACATGGTATTTTAAAAGGCTCTGGAAAGGGAAATGTAAAAATAAATGTAAAAAAACATCATTCTGACGAAGCTAAGATAACCATCGAAGATGATGGAATAGGTATTCCGCAAAATATTATTGATAGTCTCTATAGTGGAGAATTAAAAGAAAATAAAATTGGCATATCCAATGTTAACAATCGGCTAAAGTATATATATGGCAATGGATTGATAATAGAGCGTCCTGCTGTAGGAACAAAAATCAGTTTTGTCCTTCGTAAAAATGTACAAGGAGGTTAAAGCGTGAATTGTATAATCGTTGATGATGAGTATCCTGCAATCCAAGAACTGACCTATTTTATTACAAATTTTAGCTCTATCAAAATACTAGAAAAGTTTGATGACAGTATAAAAGCCCTTGAATATATTCAGAATCACTCTATGGATATAGTTTTCCTTGATATAAGTATGCCAAAGCTAGATGGACTTGCTCTCAGCAGAGTTATTCATACTTTAAAGAACAAGCCTCTCTTAGTCTTTATAAGTGCTTATAGGGAACATGCCTTAGAGGCCTTTGAGGTAGCTGCCTTTGATTATATATTAAAACCCTACTCAGAAAACCGAATCGTGGATACTTTAAAAAGGCTTGAAGACTATAAAGCACCGAAAGGAAATATATCTAAGCTAGCACTATGGAAGGATGAAAAAATGTTTGTAGTAAATATAGAGGATATATACTACTGCAAGGCTAACGAACATGAGGTATTCATCGTGGAAAAAGAAAACCAATACAAAATAACTTCAACGATTAGCGCTTTCTATAAGAAACTTCCTCATGAGAAATTTTTTAGATGTCATCGTTCTTATATCGTAAATTTAGATAAAATATCGGAAATAATTCCTTGGTTTAATAATACTTATATGTTGAAGCTTCAAGGAATTGAAGATGAAGTTCCCGTGAGTCGACAAAACATTTCAACCTTTAAGCAGTTAATGGGTATCTAAATGCATTTAATTTGGCCATCTTGTTATTTAACGGGAATTTCTGCACAAACCTATCATTCCTATGTATAATTAGATTGCAAAATATACTATAGGAGGCGTTTTTATGATATCGTTTTTCTTATCAATTGCTGCATTACTCTTAGGTTATTTTATTTATAGTAAAATTGTCGACAGAGCTTTTGGGGCAGACGAGAATATTAAAACTCCCGCGGTTAGACTTGAAGATGGCGTTGACTTCGTTCCTATGCCTGCTTGGAAAATATTCTTAATACAATTTCTTAACATAGCAGGTCTTGGACCTATATTTGGTGCAATTGCTGGTGCGCTTTGGGGTCCTGTAGCTTTTCTATGGATTGTATTTGGTTCGATCTTTGCAGGAGGAGTCCATGATTACTTCTCAGGGATGTTATCTGTAAGGCATGAAGGGGCAAGTATTCCTGAAGTTGTAGGAAAATACTTAGGCCCTGGTTTTAAGAATTTTATGAGAGGTTTCTCAGTCGTGGTACTTGTTCTTGTAGGAGTTGTATTTATAACAGGGCCAGCAAACCTTCTTGCTGGACTCACACCCAATAAATTTGATGCAAGCTTTTGGATTTATGCAATTTTTGCTTACTATCTATTGGCCACCATGCTTCCCATCGATAAACTGATTGGAAAAATATATCCCATATTTGGTATTTGTCTTCTTATTATGGCAATTGGTGTATCTGGCGGTATTATTTTGGGGGGATATGAAATTCCTGAAATTACTTTGTCCAATCTTCACCCAAAGGAACTTCCTATTTGGCCTTTGATGTTTGTAACCATTGCCTGTGGCGCTATTTCAGGCTTTCACTCAACCCAATCCCCTATGATGGCTAGATGCATGACTTCAGAAAAACAAGGTAGGGCCATATTTTATGGTGCTATGATTGCAGAAGGCATTGTGGCTTTGATATGGGCTGCAGCAGCTATTGCTTTCTTTGGTAGTACTGGAGAGCTGGCAAGCCAGATGAACGCTAATGGTGGACAAGGTTGGGTTGTAAATATCATCTCTAATACATTATTAGGAAAAGTCGGGGGAGCCCTTGCTATTCTTGGTGTTATTGCTTGTCCTGTTACTTCTGGTGATACAGCCTTTAGAAGTGCAAGACTTACTATTGCCGACTTTTTAAACTATAAGCAAGGTTCTATAAAAAATAGACTTTCACTAACGATTCCGCTGTTTCTTATCGGTTTCCTATTGACAAGAATAGACTTTAACATTGTTTGGAGATATTTTGCATGGTCGAATCAAACATTGGCTACAGTTGTGCTTTGGACAGCAGCTATGTATCTTGCTATAAGAAAACAATTTCATTGGATTGCAACAATACCTGCTGTATTCATGACAGCTGTTTCCATCACATATATACTGGTTGCTCCAGAAGGTTTTGAACTTGCAACTTCAATTGCTTATCCTGCGGGTATTGCAGTAGCTGCTATCTCCCTTTTAATATTCCTAATGGCTGCCAATAGAAAAACTTCAGTTTCGGATGCAGGAAATCAAGTAGGTGTATAATAAATCTTTACCAAACAAAACAAGGCTAGATTCTATAGAATCTAGCCTTGTTTTGTTTGGCAAAGAGGAGATATAAATAAAAACAGGCAGCATGAGTGTTAATAAAATCCTTGATTATCTCTAAATCCAAGATGAAAATGGTCTTGCAAATAGCCCAAATTTAAATTTAAAATATATAGTAGTTGATTTTTTAGAGAAAAGGGACTTATGAAAAAATAGTGGGACACTAAATTGGCATTGGTTGCCACCGTAGAAAGGGAAAACTATGAAAATCATTATATCGCCAGCGAAGAAGATGAAAACAGATACAGATTTTTTAGATTATTATCAGCTTCCGCAGCAAATAAAGGAGACGGAAATTCTCTTGTCATATCTAAAAAAATTAACCTATGGAGAAATAAAATCCATATGGAAATGCAATGATAAGATTGCTGGGCTGAATTATGAACGAATTCAGAAAATGGATTTATACCACAATTTGACACCTGCCATCCTTTCATATGAGGGAATTCAATACCAATATATGGCACCTAGAGTATTTACAGCTGAGGAATTTTCATACATCGAAACACATTTACGCATTATGTCTGGTTTTTACGGGATACTTCGGCCTTTTGATGGGGTTGTTCCCTACAGATTAGAAATGCAGGCAAAGCTTCAGGGCAGGAATCTAAACTCCCTCTATGAATTTTGGAATGGAAAGCTTGCTCAGCAGCTTTTTTCGGAAAGCAGCTGTATTGTAAACTTGGCTTCGAAAGAATACAGCAAATGTATCTCAGAATATTTAGACAGCAGCGTAGGACTGATTACTTGTATATTTGGTGAAAAGCTAGGAGAAAGAATAGTTGAAAAGGGAACCCAGGTAAAGATGGCCAGGGGTGAGATGGTACGTTTTATGGCAGAAAAACAAATCAAGAGCGTAGAAGAAATTAAAAAATTTGACAGGCTTAATTATGTTTTTGTAGATGATTTATCCAATGATAATAGATATGTATTTATTAAAAAAGACGATAAGAGGTTCTAAGAAAACATAAGGGTTTCTTATTGAGCTTGGATGGCATAGACTATTTGTTTTGGTGGGGAGGATATGTCCAAACCAAAAACCTGGATTTTAGGAGTTTTGCTTAGAACATATCCATGGCATGCTTATATGCCTTTCACCCATAAACCATGCTCACTGCAATAAATATACAGCTTTCCCCGCTGCAGTTTGGGAATTCGCAGTTCTGCATTTTGCTCAGGATACAACTTGGAAAGTATTACCTTATCAAAAGAAACAAAGGCCACAAATGAAATGTAATGGGTTTTGCTCATCTCATGTTCCATTTCAATATAGTAGTCACTTTCTATATCCGTGACATTTATCTTGTGAAATTCATCTTCTGGTTTGGCAACTAAAGGGGCCAAATTTCTGCCGCAGCAGGAGATTTCAGCCTCGCTTGTGCTGGTGATAACATTGCTGCAATTTTTGCATACATAAAATTTAATTCGTTTCATATTACCTCCATCTGCATCTTTTTCTTCTAAATTACCTGATAAAATTTTTTCGATATTAACACCTAATATTTTAGAAAGATCCCCCAGTAATGTCACATCAGGACAACCTATACCACGTTCCCATTTTGAGATGGTTTTATCGCTAATGTTCATCTTTTCAGCAACATCTCTCTGGGTCATGTTTTTTTCTTTGCGTAAACCTACAATTAATGCTCCTATTTTACTGCAGTCCATATTTATTTCCTCCTGTCCATATATCCAATATAACTGTTAACAGGTAAAGTTTCAATAAACGCTCCGTAGAGTTTTTATATTTTACTATGAACGAAATTAAAGAAAACGATATTATCATTGGTAGAAGCTCTTTTGATAAATCTGGGGTGGTATTACTCCATCTTTAATCAATTTTATGAGGATTTTACTAGAAGGCTATAAGATAGTATAATCATATAATAAATCTAGTAGCAATGCTTCTAAGCGAGACCATTCATTTACTGAAGGTTTCAAAAATATACTTATTATAAAAAATTACAGTGGAGGAAATTTATGGTAAAAATTGCGATAATCGTTCCGAAGGATTTAGTAAAAATAGCGGAATCAGCAGTCTCGGAATTTCAAGAGCATATTCATATTTGTGAAGGTTCCATGAAAGAAGGCCTTGATTTAGCAAAGCAGTATGAATCCGAAGGCTTTGATGTTATCATTGCCAGAGGCGGCACACAGCTTCTATTGAAAAATGGAGGCGTGAAAATACCTATCGTTCCAATCCCAGTAACCGTAATAGATATATTCAATGCTGTTAAAGAAGCAGAAGAAGTAGACCATAGTATTGCTATAGTAGCTTTTCATAATATGCTTTCTGTAAGTGAAAGTTTTGTTAGAATATCCGAAAGAAAATTGAGGATAGTTCAAGTTTCTAACGAAAAGGAAGTAGAAGAAAAAATTATGAATATTTCTAGGAGTGGAATTAAAGCGGTCGTGGGTGGGGGTGTTGTTGCACGACATGGATCTAAATATGGAGTTAGAACAATCGTTATAAAAACAGGCAAGGAGTCTATTGTTAGTGCAATCCAAGAGGCAAGAAGGGTAGGAATAGCTACCCGTGAGGAAAATAAAAGAGGTGAAAGATTTAGAACCATAATAGAAAACTCCAAGGACGGTATCATTTCCGTTGACAGAGATGGATATATTAGTATTTTAAATGCCACAGCTGAAAGATTGTTGAAAGTAGAAGGCAAAAAGGTTGTGGGAAAGCATATAGACAATGTATTTCCCAGGCTTAAACTTACGGAGGTTCTGCAAAGCGGTATTGGTGAAATGGAAATACTTCAAAGCATTCATGAAAATAAGATAATGATTTCTAAAATGCCCATAAAGATAAATGGTGAGGTTGTTGATGCAGTAGCCCTATTGCATGATGTAAATAGAATTCAACAGATGGAAGAAAAGATAAGAAGAGATATTTCTACTAAGGGACATTATGCTCAATACACCTTTAAGGATATTATAGGAGTAAGCAAAGTATCCCAGGAAATAATAAGGATAGGCAAGGAATATGCAAAGGTAGATTCGACCATTTTAATAGAGGGTGAAACAGGCACGGGTAAGGAGATCATGGCTCAAAGTATCCACAATTACAGCAATAGGGCAGAGGGCCCCTTTGTAGTAGTTAACTGTGCTGCACTTCCTGAAAATCTGCTGGAATCGGAACTCTTTGGATATGCGCCGGGCTCCTTTACTGGAGCAGATAGGAAGGGTAGACGGGGGCTGTTCGAACTTGCTCATGGGGGGACGATTTTTTTAGATGAGATATCAGAAATGAATCCTTTAATACAGGGACGATTGTTAAGGGTACTGCAGGAAAAACAAGTCATGAAAATCGGAGACAATAAAGTAATTCCTATAGATGTAAGGGTTATAGCAGCAACAAACAAAAATCTTCAAGAAATGATGTTAGAGAGAACATTTAGAGAAGATTTATTTTATAGGCTTAATGTATTGAGGATAGAACTTCCTCATTTGAGAAGTAAAAAGGAAGATATTCCATACTTAATAAATAGCTTCATACAGTATTACAGCAGTAAATTGGACAAACCCACAATTGTTTTGGATAAAGATGTATTAAAATATTTAAGTTTCTATAATTGGCCAGGCAATGTAAGAGAACTTAAAAATTTTGTTGAAAGATTGATGGTTGTTTCAAAAAAAATATATATTAAACTGGAAGATATTAATGATAAGTTTATTCCAGAGAACAATACTAAAGGTGATTCTATGATAGAACAAGTAGAACTTAGTAAAAATAATATAAAATCAGGGAATTATAATAGCCTTAACAATATAGAAAAGGACATCATTCTCAAAGCCCTTGAAGAGAATAGGGGCATGATTAATTCCACTGCAAAGGCACTGGGTATATCCAGAACTACACTATGGAGAAGAATAAAGAAATATAACTTAGATGTTTCAAGATAATACAGCACATGTTTCAATGTTGAAACAAATACGTTTCGAAATTGGAACATGCTCGTTTCAATAGTTCAATAGCTTAAGCAAGTATCTATAAAGATCCTTGTTTAAAACTGCGCCGAAATTTGGCGCAGTTTTTGCATTTATAACTGAGCAAATTGAAAAAAAGTTTATTTTTAATCGTAGGAGGAGGAAAAAAATGAAAATTGTTGTACTTGACGGATA
>JBFNEZ010000146.1:0-9750 GCA_040797825.1 Thermotaleaceae bacterium
CGTATTATCAATGCAGCATTAAAGGAATTTGCAAGAAACGGTTACGATAAGGCATCTACAAACGAAATTATAAAGGAAGCAGAAATATCTAAAGGATCATTGTTTAACTATTTTAACAGTAAAAAGGAACTTTATTTATTCCTTCTTGATTATATATCTGAAATGATTGAAGGAATCTATGCTGAAGTAGATTGGAACGAAACGGACTTTTTCGAAAGAATTAGACAAATGGGATTGGTAAAATTTAAAGTCTATAAAAAATTCCCCCAAGCATTTGATTTTCTAAAGAGTCTATCACATGAGGATGGGGCTGAAGTGAAATTTGAAATTAAAAAAATGGAGAAGGATATCACTTCAACCGGTTTAGAAAAAGGCTTTCAGAATATTGATTGGACAAAATTCCGGGAAGATATCAGGCGTGACAAAATGATTAATATAATTAACTGGACCATGCTGAGCTTTTCTGAGATGCAAATGAATAAAGTTGATTCCATTGAAAAAGATGGTATTGAAATACTTAGTGAATCGGACGAATATCTTGATATTTTGAAAAAGTGCTTCTATAAAAGGGAGGAATAATATGTTTATTGATGTTTCAGGCTTGAAAAAGAGCTATACAACTGGAGTGGTTAAAAATGAAGTGCTAAAGGGGGTCGACATGAAGCTGGGAAAGGGGCAAATAGGCGTCATTCTTGGACCATCTGGTTCAGGGAAATCCACTCTTATGAATATCATTGGCGGCGTTGACAGCGGAGATATCGGAAAAGTCATTGTAGATGAGGTTGAAATAAACAAGTTGAACGACGATGAATTGACGGAATATAGACGTAAAGACATCGGCTTTGTATTCCAGTTCTATAATCTGGTCCCTAACCTTACAGTGGGGGAAAACATTGAAGTGATTTCAAATATTAGCAAAAATCCTTTAAATATTGACGAAGTTTTAATTGCCGTGGAAATGCAGGACAAAAAACATCGCTTTCCAAGAGAGTTGAGCGGCGGTGAGCAGCAGCGTGTATCTATAGCCAGAGCCATTGTTAAAAACCCCAAGCTTTTACTTTGTGATGAGCCAACGGGAGCTTTAGATTATCAGACATCTCGCAGTATCCTGAAGCTGCTGCAGCAAGTCAATAAAAAATTCGGTACAACCATTTTAATGATAACTCACAATGAGGCTATAGCTGCTATGGCAAACAGGGTATTTAAGGTGAGAAGTGGGGAAATCGTAGAGGCTTCTGAGAATCAGACGACTATTCCAGCAGAAAGGATTGAATGGTAATGGCACTGAATAAAAGAGTTTTTCGTTTTATGAAAGAAAACAAACTACGGTACATGGGGATTCTTGCACTAATTATCCTTGGGAGCTATACCTTTATTGTGGCTGCCGGACTATCTCAGAATCTAGCTAACCTTGTCACAAATTTTACAGAGGAGCACATGCAGGAAGATTTGTCCTTCTCAACTGATAGAGCTATTTCTGATAAAGAATTGGAGAATGAGTTTAACGCGATTATTGAGAAGTATATGAGCTTTGACGCCGGTCTTTCCGATACTACTACCCTGCGACTCCTAAGTACAACGGAAAAATTGAATATACCAGATGTTATAGAGGGACGTATGCTTTCAGGTTCAGGTGAAATTTTACTTGATCCTGCCTTTGCCAAAGCTAATGGCTATTCTATAGGTAGTCAAATAGAAATAGCAGATGCAGATAAAAATTTTACTGTTGTAGGGTTTGTATCTTTGCCCCACTACATCTATCCGCTAAAAAACGTAAATGATATTATATATTCTCCTAATGACTTTGGTGTAGCGGTTATAAATAGTGAGGAATTTTTAGATATAGATAATGCTTCCAGCATCTATTCCGTCAGATTTAATGACAGAAACCAGAGTCTAAATAGACAGTCGTTACAATTGCGGGAACATCTTCGGAAAGAAGAGATAACAGTCTCGGACTGGGTTGATATTATGAACAATAAACGAGCAAGATTGGTTTGGGCATCTATTACAGGCATGAAAGCCATGAGTATACCATTGCCAGCTTCTATGTTTCTTTTATCCTGCTTAATTATCGGCATTATGTTTTGGCGAATGATTCGCCAGGAATCGGTGATTATCGGGACACTTTATGCTCAGGGGTATAGAAGGAGAGAGTTAACACGTCACTATATGGCTGTTCCGCTTCTGCTGGCTTTAGCAGGCGGAATTATAGGAAGTCTGCTGGCACTACCTTCTATCAAGCCAATGGTTATGGCTATGATTGCCTACTATAATGTTCCTGTTCCAGGTATTACATTAAGCTTTTTAAATGTACTGATTGGATTACTGACCCCCATACTATTTTTAGGACTTAGCAGCTATTTCGTTATAAAATCAGAACTGAAGCGTTCTCCGGCGGAGCTTATGAAGGGAGACAAACAAAAAAACAAGGTTAATGTCCTGGAACGAACCTTCAAGCTGGAAAAATTTAAGTTCAGTACAAAGTTTAAGCTGAGAGAGCAGTTTAGAAGCATCTCACGGCTTGTGTTTCTCTTCATGGGTGTTACCATTGCCTCTGTCCTAATGCTCTTAGGTTTTACGATTATGAACTCCATGAATCATGTATTTAACACCTCAGACGTATACCAATTTGAATATGAATATGCATTCAGGAATTTACAATTAGGTGAGGTGCCGGAAGGGGCAGATGCTTTTAGTGCAGGAAGGTTCTATACTGAAAACAATGAGGAAATGGAGTTTTATATATCCGGTATAGAGCCAGATTCAACAATGGTGGTTATGAAGGATGCTAAGGGAAATGTCATGTCGAACAATCAAACAAATATTACAAAGCCTCTGGCTAATCGATTGGGCATTAAAGCCGGGGACACCGTGACATTCATCAGCAAAGAAGATGGAAAGCCCTACAGTTTTTATATTGATGCTGTTGCTGACTCCTATGTCGAACAGTTTATATATATGCCAATAACAGAATTCAACGAAAAAATGGGACTTCCTGAAAACAGCTACATGGGGCTTTTTAGTACAATAAAGCTTGATATTCCTGACGAAGAGCTATCAGGGATGAAATCCATGAGTGAGTTACCTAACGCTTTAGATGAATTTATGGGACAGATGATATCCATGGTAGTATTGATGACTATTGTCTCCAGTGCTGTGGCATTAATCATTCTCTATCTTGTAACTTCGTTGATTATTGAAGAAAATAGAAAGACCATATCACTTTTTAAAGTATTTGGATACCGACGTCGAGAGATCAGATCCATGATACTAAATAGCTCCACCTTTGTCATAGTGGCTGGATTTATTATCAGTATTCCTATTATGGCGTCGTCGATGGGAGCCATATACGGCTATCTTGGTAATATGATTAATTTAGTGATTCCAACCATTATCAGTCCCTTTTATGTAGGCATCTGTTTCGTGGCTATCATATTAACCTATCAGCTAAGTAAGCTTTTGTGTTCAAAGAGAGTAAGCGAAGTTTCAATGAGCGAAGCTCTGAAAGCAGGAACTGAATAAAAACTATATTAATGCCGCAGTGATTTTCACTGCGGTAGATTTTTATTTTTGACTTTACAAAGCATCATTGACCTATTAGGTAAATGATGCTATAATAATTATATATTGACCTAATAGGTAAAAGAAATAAATAAATGATAAATAGACTATGAAAGGTGATGACCATGTTCACAAAATTCTTAAGCTTGGAGCCTGAAAGAAGAAATACAATTTTGAATGCCGCCCTTAAAGAGTTTGCCGGCAAGGGATTTGATGATGCATCAACCAATGTAATTGCCAAGGAATCAGGTATTTCAAAGCCTTTGATGTTTCACTACGTCAACAATAAAAAGGATTTCTTTATCTTTCTTTACGACTATTGTCTGGACATTGTAAATCGGGAGTATTTTGACCAAATAAATTTGCATGAAAAGGATATTTTTGAACGTCTGCGACAGACTTGCTTACTTAAGATTCAACTGTTAAAAAAGTATCCTTGGATTTTTGACTTTATAAGAGTTGCGGTGTTTACCGATTCTGAGGCAGTAAAGGAGGAGGTTGAAAAAAGGCGTAAAATGATTGAAGCCAGCAGCTTTGAGCGGTTCTATGGAGATATTGATACTTCCAGATTTCGAAGCGAGCTGGATATAGAGAAAGCAAAGCAACTGATTTTCTGGGCAGTAGGCGGATATGCAAATCAAATACTGGAACAATTGAAGAGCATGGATATACAGGACTTTGATTTTGAAAAAATCCGTACAGAGTTTGATGGCTATCTAGATGAACTTCGAAAAACCTATTTAAAATGATTGGAGGTTTTTATGATGAATGTAATCGAAACAAAAAATCTTATGAAGTCCTATGGTAAGCAGGAGGCGTTGAGAGGAGTTGATTTGACGGTAAAGGAGGGGGAGGTATACGGTTTTATCGGCCCCAATGGAGCAGGAAAATCTACAACCATCCGAATTCTTTTAGGAATGCTTCGTAAAAGTGGTGGAGAAGTGAAGCTGTTTGGAGGCGACCCTTGGAAGGATGCTGTTGACCTTCATAAGCGCCTTGTCTATGTGCCTGGAGATGTGACCTTATGGCCAAACCTAACTGGTGGGGAGGTAATTGATTTTCTAGGCCGCTTGCATGGTAAAGACAATCCCTCTCGCCGAAGAGAGCTATTAGAGCGATTTCAGCTTGATCCAAAGAAAAAATGCCGCAGCTATTCCAAGGGAAACCGTCAGAAGGTGGCACTGGTTTCAGCCTTTGTTTCTGATGTGGAGTTGCTGATTTTAGACGAGCCTACCAGTGGACTTGACCCTCTAATGGAACAGGTTTTTCAGGAATGTATCTTTGAAGTAAAGAAGCAGGGAAAAACCGTTTTTCTATCCAGTCATATTCTTGCGGAGGTAGAAGCGCTTTGCGACAGAGTTGGAATCATTAGGCAGGGGGAAATTGTTGAATCCGGTACTCTTGAAGAACTTCGGCATTTAACACGAACAACTATCACCGTGGAGCTATCCAAGTCTACAGAGCTGAATCAACTGAAAGGTATTCATGATGTATTGCAAAAAGAAGAAAAGTGGCGCTTTTCTGTGGATGTGAATGCTATGGAGGATGTGATGAACACCCTTGCGCCAATGGGTATTAAGTCACTTACAGCTGAGCCTCCTACCCTTGAGGAATTGTTTATTCGCCACTATGGAGATAAGCCCCAAGGAAAGGAGAAGAGATAATATGAAAGAAAATTTTGTAGGTACAGATAAGTTACTTAAGCTTTATCTACGACGAGATAGAATCATTCTTCCTCTATGGATATTTCTTTCCCTGATGGTGATTTCTGGGCAGATGTCCTTTGTGAAAGCAATGCCGGATTGGCAGGTGTTTATCAAGGAATTATCCGCAAGCCCTCTTACATCTACTCTACTTGGTCCTGTAGCTCCCTTAAGCATGGAAGGTGCTATCATGTGGCGTGGTATGCTGCAGGCTTCTATAACAGTTATGCTGGGGGCTGCAATTACTGTGATTCGTCATACCCGCACAGAGGAGATATCTGGGAGAAATGAATTGATACTTGGAAGATCTGTAGGAAGATATGCCAATCTAACGGCAGCCCTGATTCTTTCCTGTGGAGGAAGTTTGATAGCTGGCTTGCTGATAGCTGTATTTTTAATAGTAAGTGGCTTGGCAGTGGGTGGTTCTCTAATGGCTGGATTGACCCTTGCTGCTTCTGGATGTATCTTTGCCGGGGTCGGTGGATTATTCGCTCAGATTTTTGCTCATAGCAGCAGTGCAAGAGGAGCTGTATTTGGTGTATATGGATTAACCATGGTAGCTATGGTTCTAAATAATATGGGCGGTGGAGCTACCTACTGGTCATGGCTTGCCCCGGAAGCATGGTTTCGTATCACCCTTCCATTTGGAAAAAATAATCCTTGGCCATTGGTATTTTTTATCCTTCTTTCTGCACTGCCTGTGATGCTTTCATATATACTGCTTAGTCGCCGTGATGTGGGTGCCGGACTTATCCCTCAAAAGGAAGGCTCAGCTAAAGCATCTTCTCATATCAGCTCTCCCATAGCCTTTGCCTGGAGGCAGCACAAAGGCGGCATTCTGGTCTGGTCAATCGGTATGGCCTATCTTGGGGGGATGATGGGTGTGGCTGCACCCAATATATCCGAAGCTATTAGCTCTACCTTGGCTCAAATGAACACCTGGGGGGCAGCCATAGCAAGGCTTGGCAATCAAGAAGCATTCATTGCCATTTTAATCTACATCCTCGGACTGATGGGGGGATTATCTGTCTTTGCCATTACAAGTGTACAACGCCTTAGACAGGAAGAAAAGGAGCACTATGCAGATATAATATTGGCAAGGCCCGTAAGTCGGTTCAAATGGATGGGTAGCTATTTGGCGGTTGCTTTCATAGGCAGCACATTGATACTTGTTGCCCTTGGTTTAGCTTCAGGCTTGGGATGGAGTATTGCCTCGGGAGAGTTCAGTCATCTTTCCCGTGTATTAGGCATGAGCCTTTCAAAGATTCCTCCTGTCTGGACAATTATCGGTATAGCTGCATTGCTGTACGGCTGGTTTCCGCGTATCTCCTCTATTCTCAATTGGCTTATATTGGGTATATTTATCTTCGTTGAGATGCTTTGGGAGGTGGGAATCGTAGAATGGTCTGCATTGAAATGGACACCCTTCGCCTATGCTCATTACAGTATTCCAATCCATGAACTTTCAATCCTGCCGCTGATTGTGTTAATGATTATTGCTATGGCATTTACATGGTTAGGGCTTGTAGGACTCAGGATTCGAAGTATTAGATAAAGAAGGAATATAGTACACCGAAAGAACACCATATAAAATATTGGTGTTCTTTTAAATATATCTAGAATTATAGATTAGTGAATATCTCTACTTTAAATCGATAACAATAGTAATAATCTGAACCTATAAAATATGAGGGTGGTTTATACAGATGGTTTTTAGATATATTGCAAGAAAAATAGTTTCTGAACAAAAACGCAATAAATTCAATCATGATTCTGACTTAAAACAAGAAGAACTATTTATTTCTAAGAGTTTGGACCAAAATTTGGATTTTATAAAATGGTCTTTAGGAGAAAGTCAAGATATCAAAATACATGAGTTTGTTTTTGATGAGGAAAGACAATTCTGGGGTGTATTGATTTATATAGATGGTTTAGTAAATACTAGTCAAGTAACTGAAAGTATTTTAAAACCCATTGTTTCAAATAAAGAAATATATATGTCTTTCGGAGATGATTTGACTATAAGTGAAATTAGAAGGTCGATTCTTTACTCGGGAAGCATTATTGAAAGCAGTTCATTTTCTCAGATTTTATATGGATGCTTATCAGGAAATACAGTAATGTTACTGAATGGTTTTTCAAAAGCACTTATTATGAATACAGGAATGTGGGAAAAAAGAAATGTAAGTGAACCTCAAACAGAGTCTGTAGTACGTGGTCCGAGAGAAGGATTTACAGAAGATTTCCGGACGAATACCTCTTTATTAAGGAGAAGAATTAAAAGTCCGAAATTGAGAATGGAACATATGACTATAGGTCATAAAACAGCTACAGATGTGTGTATTGCCTATATAGAAGGAGTTGCAAGGCCGGAAATTATTGAACTTCTTAGAACACGATTGAATAATATCAATGTGGATGCAATATTAGATTCAGGATTTATTGAGGAATACATTGAAGAATCTCCATTTTCTATTTTTTCTACAGTAGGATATAGTGAGAAGCCAGATGTCATTGCATCAAAGATTTTGGAAGGACGCATTGCCATTATTTCAGATGGAAGCCCATTTGTATTAACAGTACCGATGCTATTTATTGAAAGCTTTCAAACGGCTGAAGATTATTATGTCAGGACATTTTATGCAAGCATAACAAGATTGATGAGAATTTTATGTTTTTTTATTGCGATATTTGCAGTTCCTGGATTCATTGCATTTTCAACCTTCCATCAAGAGTTAATTCCAACGACGTTATTGTTTACAATTGCAAATGCTAGGGAAGGAACTCCCTTTCCTGCATTATTTGAAGCATTGATTATGGTGATTTCATTTGAAATTTTGCGGGAAGCAGGACTAAGATTACCTCGTCCTGTAGGCCAGGCAATAAGCATTGTGGGAGCTTTGGTTATGGGTGATGCAGCTGTTTCTGCAGGGATAGTCGGCGCTCCTATGGTAATTACAGTTGCTATTACAGCTGTAGCAAGCTTTATAATTCCAAGCCAAGCCGATTCCATATCTATATTGCGTATAATTATGATGATTTTGGCATCTTTTCTAGGTGGATTTGGAATTGCAATCGGATTTTTAGGAATGCTAGTCCAGCTTGCAAAGATGACATCTTTTGGTGTTCCTTATTTTGGGGCGGTAATGTTCTCCAGAGACCAGCAGGATAGCTTTATTAGAGCACCTCTGTGGATGATGAGGGAGCGTCCTAAAGATATAGCTTATGAAGATAAAAAAAGAAAGGAAGTTATCATCCCTCCAATTAAATCAGATGAAAATATAAAGCAGGAAGGACAAGATAATTTTGATGAATAAACGTAATCGCAGAATATTTATAATTTCTGCAATCTTATTGATATGTATTATGTTAACTGGATGCTGGGATAATTATGAATTGGATACAATCTCAATCGTTACAGGTTTGGGAATAGATATTGCTGAAAATGAGGATGAAATAAATTTGATTTTACAAGTGGATAAAATAAAAGGAAATACTGGATACGACAAAGGAGATATGGGACAGGGAAATTCATTTATAGTTATGGAGACGACGGATAAGGGAGTATTATCTGGTATAGATAATCTTGAAAGACAAATTACTCGATCCATATTCTTAAATCATAATCAAGTGATAGTTTTTGGAAAAGAACAAGTAAAAAAAGGTATTAAAAAACACATGGATGTTTTTATCAGAGACCATAAAATGCGTATGGAAACATGGGTTTTGGTTTCAGATAATACGGCTAAAGATATATTATCTGTTACTATGGAGCAGGAGGAAAATTCTGCTATAGGACTATCTAAAATGATAGATTCCAGTTCTCGAGACTACGAATCTTTTTCAGTTAGACTTATAGACTTGATATCTAGAATGATTGAAGAAACTACATCACCTGTTATACCCATAGTCAAGTTAAAGAATGAAGAGGGAAGTTCTGGGGTGGAAGTATCTGGGTTAGCTATCTTAAAAGACGATAAATATATAGGAGAACTAGATATAGAAAAAGTCAGAGGATATACATGGATTATGGGAAATTGCAGAGAAACACTATTGGATGTAATGACGGACAATGGTTATGCCAGTATGAATATATCAAATATACAAATTAAAAATAGGCCTAGGTTTGATGCTGATGGTCCATTTATCTCTATTGATTTTAAAGGAGATATAAGTATAGTAGAAATACAGGGATTTGAAAAAATGAAGACTGATGAAGTATTTATGATATTAGAAAAAGCATGTGTAGAAAAGCTAAAAAAAGAAATAATGGATTGCTTCAAGTATAGTCAAGATTTGAATGCAGATATTTATGGCTTTGGTACAAAATTTTATCGTAAATATCCTAAAGATTGGGAAAAAATAAAGGAACATTGGGATGAAATATATCCTGAATTAAAATTGGATATAAATATAGATTTAAAGATAACAGATACTGGTAAGATAGTGAATTCTCTTTATATGGAGGAAAAATTGGATGAGA
>JBFNEZ010000147.1:0-9732 GCA_040797825.1 Thermotaleaceae bacterium
GTTTCCATAATATTACAGATGTGGGATAGTTCAATTTGCTATTGCAATTTAGGAAAAGATTTTTTTCTTATATGTTGTCATATTTGTCCTAAAAACTGTATAGGATGAATTGTAAAACTTTAGTAAAGTATCTTGACAAGGCTTAGGAGAATCATATAGAATGACAGTATAATTCTGATAATTCAATCAATTCCATATATCGTTTCTTTAAGTCAAAGTTTTACATACAGATGCAAAAACACACTTCTTGATCGCTACAGTATGGTTTTTATACTGAATATCTATGAAATTCCTACAATATCAACATTTGCGCTATCATAATATAGGTATCTTTTATTTAGAACAGGAGAGGAGGTAGATCTAACTTCAATAACCTTTAATAACAGATTTGAAAAACGTTTTCCCGCATCTTTGGAAGGGACAATGGTGAAGCAAAATGAATCGAAGGGGGAAAAAAGTATGAGTAAACCAAAAGTTGCAGTGGCGAAATCCTTACCGTTGATTGGAAATGCATCCTTTATGGCAGGAAAGTTTGTTCGTGAAGAGGAAGATGTTGCAAAAATTAAAGCTGCAGTTGCCAAGGCCGTAGAGTTGGCCATAGGCTCTCTAGATACTATTATCAAGCCCGGGCAGACTGTTTTGATTAAACCCAATCTCGCTTTCCAAGCGCCTGCAGAAAGCCACGCAGTAGTGGATCCGCGGGTAATTGAAGCAGTTGTATCCTATGTAAAGGAAAACTCACAAGCCAGTGAAGTTTGGATTGGCGACAATCCTTCCCTTGGTATGCATGTGGGAAGAGCCAAACCAGCCTTTGCAGAATCAGGCATGGAGGAAGCTGCCAGAAGAGGCGGTGTAGATAAAGTTATCTACTTTGATGAAACAGAAGTAGTAGAAGTGGAGATCCCTGAGGCCAAGGTATTTAAAAAGGCAGCGGTGTTTAAACCGGTTATGGATGCCGATGTGGTGATTAACCTACCGAAATTAAAAGTCCATTTGGCCGGTACGGTTACCCTTGGATTAAAAAATTGGAATGGAATCATCCCCAATGTCCACCCCAGTGCCCAGCAGCAAGGGGCTCACAGAATTGACTTAGGACCTAAATTTGCTGATTTGTATCGGGTACGCAAGGCAGATTTGGTAATCGTAGACGGTATTATTGGCATGGAAGGCCAGGGACCCCATGCAGGCACTCCAGTAGAAATGAACTTGATTGTAGCAGGTACGGATACGGTAGCTACCGATGCAGTTTCTGCATACATTATGGGATTTGAACCAATAGAAATACCTGCCATTCGCTGTACAGCCAATGAGGGTCTTGGAGAGATGGATCTGAATAAAATAGAAATAGTGGGAGAGTCTGCTGATGCTGTTAGGAAGCATTTTGGACGGCCCAATGACAACCCCATCGGTATGTATAAAGGCTTTACCGTTTATGCCCAGCAAACCTGTCCTGGATGCTATGCCAATGTAAGAGGCGCTCTGGATTCCTTTAAAAATACAGGGATTAACATGGAACAGTTCATCAAGGAAAAGGGAGAAGTGGTGGTAACAGCTGGTGGACTTCCCGATTTTGATCCCGAGTTTGCCACAGATAAAAATCTTTTTGTCATAGGAGATTGCTGGGAATACTTCCCTACCGCCGATAATATTCGTCAAGCAATCAAATTGGCTAAAACTGTTACCTATTATCCAGGATGTGCACCGGTATATATATTCTCACAACTAAACACAGATCTTCAAAAAATGGCGAAGCTGTGATGTATTTTTTTTCATGACTAATAATTTGATGAGATAGCCCATGGAAGGGAGGAAATCTATTGACAGATAGATATAAAATTGATTGGCTGGATTTAGGACGGATTGATTATCAAAAGTCCTATGCTATTCAAGAATACCTTCATGGGCAGCGTCGAAATGGGAAAATATCGGATCTCATTATTTTCCAAGAATGCTACCCGGTGCTCACCATTGGTAAAACAGGTTCGGAAAAACATTTGCTTCTTTCTAAGGAAGAACTTGCTCAAAGAAACATAGATATTGTCTATACCAGCCGCGGAGGTGATATTACCTATCATGGCCCAGGCCAGCTAATCATTTCCCCACTGTTATATTTGAGAGATTATATGGGGAGTGTGGTGAAATATTTGCGGTTATTAGAAGGTATAGTAATCAGCCTTCTGGAAGATTACGGCATCTGCGGCGAAAGAGTAGAGGGGGCAAGCGGCGTATGGGTGAATCAAAAGAAATTGGCTGCTATCGGCATTGCAATTAAAAATGGTGTGACCCAGCATGGAATTGCCTTGAATGTGGCTCCGAATCTTTCCCATTTTGAATGGATTATTCCCTGTGGACTGAAAAACACAGGGATTACTTCATTAGATGACTTGGGTATATCCAATATAAGTATGGAAAAGGTGAAAGAGGATTTTTTAAGGGAGTTCTCGAGTAGTTTCAATGTAGAAATTCATCAAAAACCAATAAAATGGGAGGTGTTTAAAAATGATCTATGAGCTAAAAGTGCCCAAGTTTGCAGAAGGGGCTACTACCATAAAGATTCGTCAGTGGCTATGTCAGCCTGGGGACAAAGTAGTAAAAGGAGAACAAGTGGCAGAGGCTTCAACAGATAAAATTGCTATCTCTATAGAAACAGAGGAAGAAGGATATATACATAAACTTTTGGCAGAAGCAGGAGAAGCAGTTCAAGTGGGACAGGTTATTGCACTTATCTCTAAGGAGCCAGAAGGGAGAGACGTAGTATGATAGCAGCATTACAAGATAAAACCATTATCATTACCGGTGCGGGAAAGGGAATTGGAGGGGCTGTAGCTGAAAATCTAGCAGCATTAGGTGCCAAGGTATGTATTGCTGATATTGATGAGAAGGCGGCTCAAGAACGGGCAGCATCTATCCAGGAGAATCAAGGGACTGCTATGGCAGTATTTTGTGACATTACCTGTCCAGATACTATAGAAAATATGATAGAAGAAGTATTACAGCATTATGGAAAAATTGATGTATTGATTAACAATGCGGGATTTTTTCCAATTAAGATGTTCGGAGACACCTCCCTTGAGGAATGGAAAAAGGTTATTGATATCAATCTAACCGGAACTTTTTGTGTTACCAATGCTGTATTTAAATCTATGAAAGAGCAGGGACATGGAAAAATTATTAATGTGGCATCGGCAGCAGGACGTGTAGGGGGTGTAGGGTTTGTCCATTATTCAGCGGCTAAGGCGGGAGTTATTGGGATGACCAGAGCTTTGGCACGAGAGGCTGGACCCCTTGGAATTCAAGTGAATGCAATAGCTCCTGGACTTATTGAGACAGGCACTGCCAAATCGGTCTTTCCTCCCTACGCACTAAAGGAATTTGTTAGAAATGTACCCATGGGACGATTGGGAAAAGAAGAGGATATCTTAGGAATCATGGCGTTTCTATGTTCTGACCAAAGTTGTTATATGACAGGCCAAGTATTCGCCGTCGATGGCGGATATACCATGATATAGACCATGGATAGACCAAGGGTTGTGATTACAGGAGTTGGGGTTATTGCATCTAATGGTATGGGAAAAAAGGCCTTTGCTTCGGCTTTGATGAGGGGCATGTCGGGAATAGGTCCCATCAAAACCTTTGACCCATCTGGATATAGCAGCCAGATTGCTGGAGAGGTGCTCCACTTTCAGCCTGAAGAGTTTATTGAGAAAAGAGAACTTCGAAGGATGGAGAGATTTGTTCAGTTTGCCCTGGTATCTGCAAAAATGGCTATCCATGACTCCGGTTTGGATTTAGCCCAAGAAAATCTTGAAGAAATGGGTATTATCCTTGGTACGGGGATGGGGAGTATGGATAGAACGGAGAAGGAATATAGAACTCTCTTTACTCAAGGACCCTCACGGATTAGTCCTACATACCTAGCGGCTGCCATTCCCAATACAGCAGCAGCCCAAATTGCTATTGCCTTAGGACTGGGAGGATATCTGGGAACCACTTTAGCTTCCTGCGCAGCAGGAACCCAGGCAGTAGGGGAAGCCTATCATCTCCTTCAAAGAGGTTGGGGAGAAGTTATATTGGCTGGAGGGACAGAAGCCAATATATCTCCTTTGTATCTGGGAGCTTTCTGCAATATGAAGGCCCTTTCCACTCGAAATGAAGATCCTGTTAGCGCTTGTCGTCCCTTCGATAGAGATAGGGATGGATTTGTATTAGCTGAAGGCGCTGGGATCCTAGTTTTAGAGACCCTAGAACATGCTATGAAAAGAGGCGCCCATATATATGGTGAAATTGCAGGCTTTGGTGTCAGCAGTGATGGACATCACCTTACAGCACCCGATCCAGAGGCTAAAGGGATGATCCGTGCTATGAAGCGAGCATTGAGCGATGGGAAGATGAATCCAGAAGAGGTAGATTATATCAATGCCCATGGAACGGGGACATTTTTAAATGATTGGTTAGAGTCCTATGCGATTAAGAGGGTCTTTGGCTCGAAAGCCTATCATTTAGCAGTAAGTGCTACCAAATCAATGACCGGCCATTCCTTATCTGCAGCTGGGGCAATTGAATTGATCGCCACCCTTCTAGCTATGCAAGAACACTTTATTCCTCCTACTATCAACTACAAAACTCCAGATCCTCAGTGTGAACTAGACTATGTTCCCAATGAAGCAAGACAGAAACAGATAGATGCAGCCCTATCCAACTCCTTTGGTTTTGGCGGTCAAAATGCCAGTATTCTGGTACGAAGGATGTAAAGGTTTCATCGCCATAAGGCAGTCAATCTACAGGTAAAATGAGGTGGTCTGATGAATCAAAAAGAACTCAGTGATCTACTATATAAGGTGAGAGAAGGAACTTTAGAAATAGAGGAAGCCATAGGCAAGCTAGCCCATCTACCCTTTGAAGATATTGGTTTTGCAAAAATGGATTATCATAGGGAGCTTAGGCAAGGGGCTCCCGAAATTATCTATTGTGCAGGAAAAACTACGGAACAGGTGATACTCATTGTAAAAAAAATGATGGAGAGGGGTAGCAATATTCTAGGAACCAGAGCTACAGAGGAAATGTATCTTAAAATAAAGGAATTCTACCCCCAAGTGAGTTATCATCCCTTAGCTCGAACCATTACCCTTCAAGTAAAAGAAATAGAAAAAAGTAAAAGCACCATTGCTGTAATTACTGGAGGAACTTCTGATATACCAGTAGCAGAGGAGGCCGCTATTACTGCAGAGGTTTTGGGAAACAATGTTGAACGGATTTATGATGTAGGCGTGGCAGGGATTCACCGTCTTTTTGCCCACTTAGATGTTATCAGAAGGGCCAGGGTGATCATTGCTATAGCCGGTATGGAGGGGGCCTTAGCCAGTGTGGTCGGCGGGTTAGTAGATAAACCAGTAATAGCCGTTCCTACCAGTATTGGGTATGGTGCTAGTTTTGGTGGCCTGGCAGCCCTATTGTCTATGCTCAATAGCTGTGCCAGTGGAACAGCAGTAGTTAATATCGACAATGGATTTGGAGCTGGGTATATGGCCAATATGATCAATCGATTATAGTTTATTTAAAGGAGCTGGAGTTTGAGGCAGAGGCCCATCCAGCTTTTTATATAAAAATATACCAATATTTGTAAGTGCATAACCTTGACAGGGTGAGGGTTTTTCTCTATAATATAATCGTTATACCACGAAAGAGGACAGTTGACTGTATCAGGCAACAGATAAAAGAGGGATGCCAGTGGATTTATATTTTATGCAGCAAGCACTTAAAGAAGCAGAAAAAGCCATGCGTTTGAAAGAAGTTCCCATTGGTGCTGTGGTCGTTAAAAATGGGGAAATCATTGGAAGGGGTCATAATTTAAGGGAAACCTCCAAGGATCCTACTGCCCATGCAGAACTTTTGGCTATTCAGCAAGCTTCCCAGACCTTAGGGGGATGGAGACTCCATGGCTGTGATCTCTATGTGACCATTGAGCCCTGTCCCATGTGTGCAGGAGCTATTTTACTAGCTAGAATTGATCGATTGATTATAGGTGCTATGGATCCCAAGGCCGGAGCAGCTGGGTCTCTGTTGAATATTCCTGAGGATGAACGATTCAATCATCAGACTCAAATCATCCGAGGTGTCTTAGAAGAAGAATGTGCAAGCTTGATGAAGGAATTTTTTCGTGAATTGAGAAAAAGCAAATAATATCCAGGAGAGATGTCCGAGTGGCCGATGGTGACGGTCTCGAAAACCGTTGTACGGATATTCCCGTACCGTGGGTTCAAATCCCACTCTCTCCGCCAGTGAAATCAATGACTGGAAGTATAAGAACACCGTATTTTTCAACGGCGGCTTTGCTGAAGCAAGTGGAAGCAAGTGGGGACGGTCCTTGCTTGCTAGAAGGGCAGGTGTAACATCATCCCCTGTTTGTATAGGCAGTAGTGTTCGGCCATATTATTTTTTTTGTAGGACGAAAGCTGTGAAGTTTAGGTATTTTCCGCCGCCTGCGTTTATTGTTTTACGATCATTGACTGCAATCTCATTTTCTTGATTCAGCCAATCAGCCCAAACATCCTCGTTGCTTTCCATTTCGTATATGGAAAGTACCTTTGCGTCACGGCTGCTATTCACTATTTCTGTCCAATATGCAGTATCACGCAAATAGGCAAGCTGTTCTGGTGTCCAGGAGAGAAGCAGTTCTTGCGGAAGATTATCATGGCAATCTTTTTTCAAGCCGGGAACGCAGCAATAAATATACCCACCACTCTTTACGAAAGGTAACAGCTTCGCATCTAAATATTCCGGGTCACGTCCCCAATAGTTATAGGAATCGGTGCTGACCACTGCATCAAAAAAATCTTTTTCAAAGGGTAAGGCGGTGGCATCAGCCTTAACGGGTGTAATCTGTTCAAGGGTTAATCCCATTTCAAAAAAAAATCTGCGGTTTTCATGGGGCTCACTCCACAAATCTGCGGCATAAACAGTGAAACCGTAATCTTTCACGAGCATAACACTTGTAAGCCCTTGCCCGCACCCAAGGTCACAGACCGTACTTCCTTCAGGGATTTTGTGGTTTAGCAGCATTTCCTCCTGCAACTTGAATGGGTTAGGCCCCATGATTTTAGCCATCAATTCAGGTTTGTTGTACTTTTGACTTTTAATATACTCCATTATGGTTCCTCCTAATTTTTTATTTTCTTTATGCTTTTTCATAGTTAGATTATAGCGTATCCCATTTATAGTAACTCCCTACTTAACGATACAGAAGCAAAAAGGCGACATGATAAATTTGCTATGTCGCCTTTTATGGTTTATTTACTATATTTCATTGCAGCCAATATCTTATATATGGTTTTGGGAGACAAATAATATTTGTTCGCTAACTCTTCAACAGATGAACCACATTGATATTTTTCAAAAATGGCTATATTGCGCTCATTAAGAAATCGTTTGCTATTTTTAAGCTCTCCCCAACCTTTTTTATTTTCTGCTTTCCGGGGGATGTAAAGATATTCCCCGTCAATATGTTGTTGTATCGCCGTAATTAGTTCATCAGGCAATACGAAAATTGCATTTTTGTAGTCCATTGTACGCCTCCTATATACTCAAAAAAATAGGATTCTGCAAGGACTATCTTCACACTTGTATTATGCGACAGCCCTTGCTACGCACAATACCGGCTCCAATACACCTTTAAGGATAAGACAACGCTCCTTCCATATTTATCTATTGCTTTTGCTCTACTCCGTGAGAACAATTTCCAAATTTGCATTGAGCAGCAATATTAATTTTATTCATTTTATCTCCTGGATTTTTATCAGTACCAGTTACGGTTTTGTGGCTTTTCTGCCGCATTTCTCTTAATAAAACTATCCATATGGGCCCTTAAGAGATTGGCATACTCTTCACTATTGGACGATGCATCCGAAATGTTCATCAGTAGAAAAAGCAGGGCATAAAACTCAAGTGCAAGCAGCTTTGAGCTGTTATTCTTTAACACTCCTTGTTCTATCATTTCACCAAACAAATCTTCCATATAGCTGTTCGCTCCACAATACAATCAAATATATCTCGCTTATTTTTATAGTGCTTATACAAAGTCCCTTTTGTCATTCCGAGTTCTCCGGCTATGGCACTGACAGAAACCGCTTCATAGCTATCTTGTGCAAATAGACGAAGTGCAGTCAGTAAAAGTCTTTCTTTGGTATCAGGCATAAGTATCTCCCTTCCTCAAATAGAAAACGGTCGGTTACCAAGATTATAGTGAAGGACCGTTTTCTTGTCAAGTGGTTATATACATGGCAAGTGGGGACGGTCCTTGCTTGCTAGATTGACAGGTGTATAAATATGAAATAAACTGGGGATGTAGGGCTGGGAAGATTGCCTAGACAAGCAAGAGAAAAAGGAGAATTTTCCACCTATCATATCATACAGCGAGGAAACGATAGAAAAGAAATTTTTTTATCTGATTAGGATAAAAACCGATATATAGAAACCTTGACTAAGAAGAAGAACAAATATAGTCTATGCCTATTGTCTTATGGACAACCCTGTGGATCTACTGATAATGACAACGGCAATGATATATGTGAGGAATGCATTGGAAATAAGCATATAGGTAATGAAAGGATAAGATACTTACGAAAAAATTCAAATTTAACGTTAAAAAACGGAGCAAGTTTTTGGAGGCATCAGTGAATGAAGGATAAGCAGAATATTGAGCCGTTAAATTAGCAAGCAAGGACCGTCCCCACTTGTTCGCTTGTCGCGAAGCAAAATCGGGTTAAAGGAGATTGAGTATATGAATTGGAGTGAGTTATTTAACGCTAATCAGCAGCCTTCTTATGAAGATATAAAAGAATTTATTGGTCAAGGGGAGATATTTTGGTCTGAACTACTTTTATATATTGATTTCAGATATCAAGTCCAACCCAAAATGACATATAGTAAATGCTCTGCACAGCCGGGTTGGAATATAAAATATCAGAAGAGTAGTAAATCATTATGTACCCTATATCCAATGGAAGGATATTTTATTGCCTTAGTAGTGATAGGAGCGAAAGAGGAAGAAGCGGCAGAAATGGCTTTGGAAACATTTACGCCATATGTTCAAAATCTATATCGGAAGACATCTTTTTCCTGTGGTGGACGCTGGCTAATGATAGAGGTAAGAGATAAGTTTGTACTCGATGATGTTAAGCGGTTAATAGCAATAAGGGTCAAGCCTAAAAGGTAGTATCATTAAAGTATGCCTAGAATAAGTTGTGATTTGAAAGAACCAACAGCAATAAAAATCTGTACAAACAACGTATGCTATACCTCTCTTATGATATTCTTTCTTTACAAATAGCAAGCATATATGATTAGCTTGTCTTGTTGCTATCACACCAGTTAAATCATCACGATCCCTACATCCCCAGAAATGTAATTCTCCGTTATCAACCTTTTCAATGATAGAATTATATGATATAAAATTCCTAAATTCTTTAATACCTTCTGTTGAGTAATCACGTGCTTCAGATTCTTCAAAAACCGTTCACACTAAATCGAGAGCATTTTTAATATCCTTTCTCTGTAATTTAATTATTTCCACACAAGTCCACCTGCCTAACAAAATATTTTGTTGCACATTATTCTACAACTATGACACAATAGATAATACGCCGTAAAGCGGGTTGCAGAGTCTGCAACCCCTACAGAAGCCTTGCATTGCAAATGTAGGGGCAGCAGACCTGCCTCCCGCCCTGTGTACCATTC
>JBFNEZ010000148.1:0-9567 GCA_040797825.1 Thermotaleaceae bacterium
ATCCATTGGCAAAGGCAAAAGATATCTATGTATTGCCCTTTGAGGATGCCCAAGAGGTGAGTGCAGAGAGAGTAGGGTATGTGGCCCTTTGCAGAGGGTTGGGTATCATAGGAGGCAGTGGAGGAAGCTTTCGCCCACAGGATGAGACCACCATGGCAGAGATGGCAGCTGCAGTCTACAAAGCAATGTCCCATATCCGAAGCATAAGATAGGCAAAGCTTTAAGGATGTGAGGGAAGGGTGTTTCATCGTGCCTATTAAAAAGAAGTGGAGAATTTCAATTTTCCACTTCTTTTTTTTTGCCCCCATGCATAAATATAATAAAGACAAATCGGCTTGGCTACACAAAAATATGACATATTTTTGTGTACGATCCATATGAATATAGTAAGAATGAGAAGGCTAAAAAAGGAGGAGGAAAATCCATGGCTCTTGAATTAATTCGTGATTTACTGAAGATAGATCAGGTTGCAGGGGAAAGTCATACCCAGGCCCTTGTGGAGGGAGACATCCTTGTTCCCGATGTGAAACCAGACATTTCCCAAGTGCTGTCAGTGGATGGGATTGTCCATATTACAGGAAAAGAAATTTTACAGGAGAAAATTACTGTCAATGGGGTCGTTAATTTTAAAATTTTCTATACATCGGAAGCAGGAGATCAACCCATGTATAGCATGAATGCCAGCGCAGGCTTTAATCAAAGCTTTGACGTAGCAGGAATCAAAGGAGATATGACCAGTGAGGTCTTTGGAGACATTGAGCATATTGATTTTCAGATTACCAACGAAAGAAAGCTGGCGGTAAAAACTGTTGTCAATCTCACCGGGAAAGTCTATGACAGCGCGAAGATGGATGTACTGCGAGAAATCTATGGTCTTGAGGACGTACAGCTCCTGCGCAATCATATTTCCTATAATGATATGGTAGGCAGCAATCATTCAGAAACCATTGTACGTGAAACCTTTGAAATTGATGAAGATATGCCGGAAATCCGTGAAATATTAAGATGTGATGCTGTTGCTATCGAGAAGGAAAGCAAGGTTACCGACGGAAAGATCATCGTCAGTGGTATTGTAAAAACCAATACCCTTTATTTAGGGGAGGATGATCGCAACTCTATGCTGCTGTTAAAGCATGAAGTACCCTTTACCCATTTTGTAGAAATAGCTGGGGCCATAAAGGATATGGATAGTAAAATAACTGTCCAAGTGGAGGATATATTTACGGAAGTAAAGGAAAATTTAGATAGAGACAGGAAGCTATTTGATGTGGAAGCCACCGTAAAGATCGATGCATCTATCTTTGATAAAGAGGAAAAGGAAGTCATCATCGATGCCTATAGCCCCAGTAAAAAGTTAAAGGCAGAAAAGAAACCTGTTTTATTCCAGCAGACATTGGGAAAAAATGGAGCCAACATGATCGTGAAAGAAACCTTGGACATTCCAGAAAATCAAGGGGATGCCTTTAAGATTCTCAACATTAATACAAGACCTATTCTGACAGACTACAGCTTGGCAGAGGATAAGACCATTGTAGAGGGTATCATTGAAGCCAATGTACTCTATCTCTCTCAAGGAAAAGAACAAACGGTACATAGTTTTCAGCAGGAAATTCCTTTCAGACACTTTGTTGAAATTCCAGGAACAAAAGAAAATATGGAAGCCGATGTAGATCTAAAGGTATTTGATGTGGACTACAGTCTAATCAATCCAGAGCAGGTGGAAGTCAAGGTCAATGTGGGAGCCTCCTGTATTGTAAAGAAAAATGTGGAGATAGAAGTGTTGGTCAATATAGAAGAACTGGATGAAGTAGTAGATATGACAAAAAAACCAAGCATGACTATCTACTTCGTACAGCCAGGAGATACCCTGTGGAAGATTGCCAAGAGATATAACACCACCGTAGAAAATTTAGTGAAAACCAATGAAATCACAGAACCCAACCATATCCTTCCTGGCAGTCAGATCATTATTCAGAAAAGCTATGAATATAAATTTTAATTACAGAAGGGACAAAAAGAGACGAAGTTTTTTCGTCTCTTTTTTCTTTTCTAGCCAAAGATGGAAGGAATTTGTGTATTCAGTATATAATATATAACTAAGAAAAGAATCATATTATACGAGGAGTGAATCCAGTGTCGGAAATCAGACGCAAGGCAAGGGCTAAAATCAATATATCCCTTGATGTACTTGGAAAGCGGGCAGACGGATACCATGAGGTAAAGATGCTCATGCAGCAGGTAGATCTCTATGACGAAGTGATCCTTCGAGAGATTAAAAAGGGGATTGTATTGGAAAGCAACTGCGAATTTATTCCGAAGGATGGCAGCAATATTGCCTATAAGGCTGCTGCATTGATGCAGCAAAAATTCCAGAGGGACAAAGGGATCCATATATATATTGGAAAGAATATTCCTGTGGCTGCAGGATTGGCCGGGGGTAGTACGGATGGGGCGGCAGTACTGTTAGGATTGAAGGAACTATGGGAAATCGATATCACCAGAGAGGAGCTTATGGATCTCAGCTTGCCTTTAGGGGCCGATGTACCTTTTTGCATTCTGGGAGGAGCCGCTTTAGCCGAGGGGATTGGAGAAAAGTTAAGACCTATTCAGGGGTTAGAGCATGGCTGGGTGCTGCTGTGCAAGCCCAATCTTTGTGTCTCCACAGCGGAAGTATATAAGAATCTTCAATTGGATAAAATTGAAAGACATCCCGATACAAATACCCTATTAAGAGCTATGGAAAACAACGATATACAACTGGTGGGGGAAAATCTGTGTAATGTGCTGGAAGGGGTGACAGAGCCAATGCATCCTGTGATAAAGGACATTAAAAGACGGATGATGGAATATAGTGCCTTGGGAAGCTTGATGAGCGGCAGTGGGCCAACGGTCTATGGACTCTTTAAAGACTATCAAAAGGCAAAAAATGCCTACGAAAATCTAAACAAGGTATACAAACAAACCTATCTGGTTAAAACTTATAACAGGGGGAATGAATCATGAGTATAAACGGGATCAACGGACTAAAACTCCAGAATTATCAGCCGCTTCGAGATGTGGTTTTCGATCATTTAAGAAATTCAATTATTAATGGAGAGCTAAAACCAGGAGAAAGGCTGATGGAGGTTCAATTGGCAGAGCAGCTGGGAGTCAGTAGAACCCCTGTCAGAGAAGCCATCCGGAAGCTGGAACTGGAGGGACTGGTTGTAATGGTGCCTAGAAAAGGCGCCTACGTAGCCGATGTATCCATAAAGGATATATTGGATGTATTGGAGGTGCGATCCGTTCTGGAAGGGCTGGCCGCCTATTTGGCAGCGGAGAGAATGACAGAAGAGGAGCTGGAAGAGTTGGAGCTTATTTCCTACCATTTCAAGAGATGTATAGAGAATGGCAATACAGAGGGTATGATTGAAAAGGACATGCAGTTTCATGATAGAATTTTTCGTTCTACTCGGAATACAAAGCTCATCCAAATCGCTCAGAGCTTTCAAGAGCAGGTTCAGCGATTTCGGATTACTTACTTTTCTGAGTACAACAAACCCCATGATCTGTTGGGGGAGCATCAAGCCATACTAGAAACCATTGGCAATAGAGATGCTGTGGCGGCTCAACAGGTAGCTCAACAGCATATTGACAATCTAGAGAATAATATTGTAAATCTAGCGAAGAAAAATAGCATGAAATAAAGCAGGTAAGAGGAGGGGCCTTTATGATAAAGGCTGTGGTTTTAGGGGGACAAGGAGAAAAGACAAACAAGGATCTCAATAATAAGGCAATGGTGCGAATTAGAGATAAGGCAATGATCTGTTATGTCATCGATGCACTTCGGGACACCCCCTCCATAGGAGATATCTTTGTGGTAGGAGATGTGGCGGAACTAGAAAAGCTAGATCTAGATGAAGCTGTTCAGCTGCTGCAAAGCAAGCCATCTCTCATTGATAACGTGACCATTGCCCTGGAAGCCTTGAAAGGAGAAAAAATACTCCTTTCCACCAGTGATATTCCCCTAATAACCAAAGATGCCATAGAGGATTTTGTGACCCAAGGGTTGGCAGTAGGGGGAGATCTATGCTACTCCATTATTTCAAAGGAGCGTATTGAAGCCAAGTACCCCGATGCCAAACGAACCTATGCCAAATTGGCAGAGGGTTACTATACAGGAGGAAATTTATTTTTATTAGACACCACAAAGGTATTAGACCACATGGCTATAGGCAGAAAGATGCTGGAAAACAGAAAAAATCCTGTAAAGATGGGAAAATTGCTGGGTTTTAAAATACTATTGAAACTTCTTTTAGGAAAACTGACCATTGAGGAAATTGAGAATCGGGTTCGAACCCAAATGGGTATTTTGGGGAAGGCCATCATTTCTAATTATCCCGAGGTGGGGAATGATGTGGACAAGCCGGAAGATATTCTTTTGGCAGAAAAATACATATTGTAAAAAATGGAGGAGCAGCTTATGGCTGCTCCTTTTGTATATCCTTGGAGGATTATGCAAATAGTATAGTATAGCAATCTATCTTAGAGAAGGTGATATTATTCTAATCAAATGGTTTCAGCTATTTTATCAGGAGGCCAAGGATCTCTATACCCCTGCAGGGGGATTGGTGATATTTGCCATAGGATTGTTTTGTATTGTGGTGGATTATCCTTCCTCGAAGGAAAAAAAGCTAAAAATGGAAGCGCTGATATGCAAATATATGGGAATTGCCTATATAGTAGGCAGCTTCGGACTGTATGTATTGTTTCGAATCTTTTAAAGTGGAAAAGAAGGAGGGGAGAAGAATAGATGGACTTTTTTGAAGAGTTGTTTGGAAAGAAAAAGGATTATCCCAAACCCAAGGAGCCAGTGAAAAAAGACTACAAAGAAAACCTAGATAAAATTAAAGAGATACTGGGAGGCACCGATGACGTTGTCTATCGGGAATTCAAAGTTGGTCAGCAGCAGAAACTGTCCTTTGCCACTATTTTTGTAGATGGATTGGCCGATAAGGATCTGCTGAATGAAAATGTACTCAAGAGCTTAATGCTTCTCTCTCGAGCAGCGGATATGGATGTCCATGTGCTGAGACAAAAGCTCTATGAGGTTATCAAGGATGGTTCCATATCGGTCTCCGATCTTAAAGAAATAGAGGATATCTACGAAGGGGTAGACAATATTTTATCAGGAGAAACCCTGCTGATTTTAGATCAATGGGAGAAGATGGTGGTGATAGCCACCAAAAAGTGGCCTAGCAGAGGGGTCAGTGAGCCCTCTACTGAGACAGTGATTCGTGGGGCCAGGGAAGGCTTCACAGAAACCATGCGGATGAATACGGCTTTGGTACGGAGGAGAATCAGAGATCCCAAGTTCAGTATTAAGCAGATGCAAATTGGACGGCGTTCCAAGACCGATATCGCGGTGATGTACATAGAGGGAATTGTAAATAAACCTGTATTGAAGATGGTGAAGGAAAGGTTAGACACCATTGATATCGATACGGTGATGGAAAGCGGATATATCGAACAGCTCATTGAGGACGAATGGCGTTCTCCCTTTCCTCAGCTTCAGCATACCCAAAGGCCCGATGTGGTAGCAGCGGCCCTTTATGAAGGCAGGGTGGCTATCATTATCGATAATACTCCCTTTGCCTTGATTGCTCCTGCTACCATTACAGCCCTTTTGCAATCTCCTGAGGATTATTATGAGCGATTTTTTATTGCTTCAGCCATAAGACTCCTTCGTTATTTGGCGATTTTGATAGCTTTGATTTTACCTGCCCTGTATATTGCGGTAACTTCCTATCATCCCGGTATGCTGCCGGCATCCTTGGCCCTCTATGTGGCGGGAAGCAGGAACAATGTACCCTTTCCAGCCTTCCTAGAAGCCTTTCTCATGGAAGGAGCTCTAGAGCTTTTGCGGGAGGCTGGAATTCGGCTGCCTGCACCCATTGGGGCCACCATTGGTATTGTGGGAGGCTTGGTGTTAGGGCAAGCAGCCGTAGAAGCGGGAATTGTAAGTCCCTTGATGGTTATCGTGGTGGCATTGACAGCCATGGCCGCCTATGCCTCCCCGAGCTATAGCTTTGCCATTGCCTTTCGATTGCTGCGATTTATATTGATGATAGCCTCCGCCGTATTTGGACTTTATGGGGTGAATTTGGCCCTGTTGGTAGTTTTAACCCATCTGTGCAATTTGAAGAGCTTTGGCGTACCCTACATGAGTCCCTATGCAGCCAGCAGCAGCACTTTTAATGACTTCAAAGATGCTTTTATTCGAATGCATTTGCAGTTTATGAAACAGCGTCCCCAGTTTCTTCATCATGAGGATAAGATACGGATGAAAACTCAGCAGGATGAAGTGAAAAAGGAGGATGACAAATAGATGAATCGAAACAATGATGTGATTTTGAGCAGCCAGCTGGCCGCTGTTTTGGTTATGACCATCATCGGGGTAGGGATATTATCTTTGCCCAGGTTAGTTGTGGAGGAGGCTGGGCCCGATGGGTTGTTCTTGGTAGTAGGGGCTTGTTTCTTTGCTTTGGCAATAGGATGGATCATGTTCCTGCTGGTGAGGAAATTTCCTGGAGAAACTGTGGTGGAGTTTGCCAATACCCTCCTGGGGAGGTTTTTGGGGACTTTTATATCCTTAGGATTTTTTGTGTTTTTGTTGATTTTTGCAGCCTTTGAGGTACGCAGCTTTGGAGAGGTGACCAAGCAGTACCTCCTTTTTCAAACACCCATTGAAGTCCTAGGAATAACTATTTTGCTGGCAGCAGCCTACAGCGCTAGAAGCGGCATAGAGACCATTGCTAGGATGGCTGAAATTCTCTTCCCCATTATAGCCATTGTTTCTTTTCTCATACTATTGCCCATACTGCCAGAGCTGGACCACACCCATTTCTATCCTATTTTTCGAACGCCTATCTTAGATTTGTTGAAGGGGCTGCCCGCCGTCTTTTTTAGTTTCTTAGGTCTGGAGTTAACTTTGCTCTTTAGTGCCTTTGTGAAGGAGCCAAAGAAAATAGGAAACACTATCTTGTTGACTGTAGGTTTGGTATCGGTTTTTTATATTTCTATTGTATATATGGTGGTGAGCCGCTTCGGCATCATAGAAACCACCCATATTATTTGGCCTACTTTAGAGATTTTTAAAACCATTGATTTGCCAGGGGCCTTTATTGAAAATCTGGATGCCTTTATCATGAGCATCTGGGTGGTTGCCGTATTTATGAGTCTAGTAGTAGTATACTACGGGGCAGCCTTGGTGCTGAGCCAAATTTTGAAATCAAAGGAATTTAACTTTTTTGTACTGCCTTTGCTGCCTGTGGTTTATTTTTTAGCTCTTACGCCAGATAACCTTGTCCAGCTCAATGAATGGATGGCGCTATTTACTAACTCTATGGGCACCTTTTATATGATCATCCTTCCCATTCTATTGTTGGGAATCAGCCTCTTTAAAAAAGGAAAGAGGGGGAAGAAAAATGCGGGTTAAAAAGGGTGTATTTCTTCTTGCTAGCAGCCTATTTCTTTTGACTGGTTGTTGGGATAAGGTGGAGATTAACGAGAGGGCCTTTGTCATTGGTATTGGAATTGACAAATTTGAAGCGGGGCCAAGGGCCAATCGGGAAAGTCCCTTGGGAGAATATACAAGTGCTGAGGATCAAGCCAGAAATCGATATTCCGTTACCTACAGCTTTCCCAATACGGGGCTGCTGGCAGGCAAGGGAGAGGGGGATCCTGCATTCACCTTTACTGCAGCAGGAAAAAATTTTTATGATATAGAGAAATTGATAGCTACTCGGATCAAGCAAACCCTTTTTTTTGGACATACCAAGGTGATGGTCGTTGGAGAGGATTTTGCCAGGGATGAAGATTTGATGCGGGAGCTTTTGGATGCTATTGAAAGAAATCCCCTTCTAGGGCGAAAGGTAAGCCTTATCATCACACCAGGGAAGGCCAAGGAGGTATTAGAAAGTAAGCCGCCCTTGGATCCAAGGCCTGGATGGTATATGTCGGAGTTAATACGACAAAAACAATGGACATCTAGAATACCTGATGCAGATTTGGGCTATATTCTAAGAAGTCTCCATGAGAGCCAAAGTGCCATTACCCCTAGGGTAATAGCAACAGAGGAGGATATTAAAATTGCTGGAGCAGCCATATTAAAGGACTATCATCTAGTAGGGTGGTTGGGAGAAATGGAAGCAAGGGCCGTGATGTTTATGCAAGATAAGCTTAGAACGACGGAGATTAGTCCCCAGGTAGGAGAGAAGGAGATTCCTGTGGAGCTTTCTGATGCCCATACAAAGATGCGGGTTTTTGAAAGGGATGGAGAAATGGTGGTGTCCTTTGATATAGAAGCAGAGGGAATCATCGAGCAGCATCGCTTTGAGGTGCGAGGAGAGACCTTTGATGCAGCCTACATCCGAAGGGTGGAGCAGACTGCAGCCAGAGACATTCATAAACAGATTGAAGAAACCTATGAAAAGCTCCAAAAGGACTATGAAGTGGATATAGTGCAGGCCAATGAGTACTTGAGAAAATTCGAGCCGGACCTATGGAGGAAGGTAAAGAGTCAATGGAGCGAGATCTATCCCCATACCAACTTGGAGCTTAGTGTGAAGGTAAAAGTGCGGAGAATGGGTGTGGTGAAATAAAAAGCTTTTCTCCAAAAAGTTCCAAGGGGAAAAAAGTACAAAGCCGTTTAAAAAATTCCTTTCTTGTTAATACTGAGAGTATAACAAAAACGTAGCAAGAGGGGGATTTTTATGAAAGCCAACTTAAAAATAGCAGAATTTTATCATGTGCGGAAGCGATTTGTGGTAGGACTTCTTTGTGTGGCCATGATAGGTACATATTTCTTCTCAACAGAACTTAGTAGGACAGCCGATGCCGATAGCTATAAGGAGCATTTGATTCGTTTCCATGTCATCGCCAATAGTGATTCACCAGAGGATCAGGCATTGAAGCTGAAGGTTCGAGATAGGATTATTGCAGAGATGAATCCCAGGTTTGAAGAATCAAAGAGCCTTGAGGAGACCCGACAGATATTAAGAGAGAGCTTGAGAGAAATAGAGGCTCTTGCCATGGAAGAGCTGCAAAAGAATGGTTCTGGAGACATGGTGAAGGCAGAACTGGGTCAGGTAAATTTTCCTACCAAGAACTATGGCAGCATCACCTTGCCCGCAGGCTCCTACGAAGCCCTTCGGGTGGTAATCGGTAAAGGAACCGGTGCCAACTGGTGGTGTGTGCTTTTCCCGCCCCTATGCTTTGTAGACATCAAGAACGGACTTACCAATGAGAAAACCAAGCGAGAGTTGATGAGCGTATTGACAGAAGAAGAGTACAAGATGATTACCACCGCCAGCAGTGAAGATGCCATTCCAGTGAAGTTGAAATTTAAAGTAGTAGAAATATTTGAAACGGCTAAAGCCAATTTTGGAAGAGTCGTAGGGTTGAACTAGGGACTGCGGGCAGCAGAATCTGCTGCCCCTACAGTTCGTACTACCAATAAATCTCCCCATGAGAGGATTTGGTAGGGGTTGCAGACCCTGCAACCCGTATTAAGAAGAATTAAGGTCA
>JBFNEZ010000149.1:0-9551 GCA_040797825.1 Thermotaleaceae bacterium
GTTTTTATCCTCGATGCTAAAATCCTCAAAATCAATTTTAATGACATTCTGCGAACTCTGAACTGCTTGATCGAGTTCATTGCTTTCCTCCGGACTTAGAGAATATAGATCGGTAATTTTTTTTACCCAATCCTGAGGAACATTTCTTTTACCATTTTCAACAGCAGATAAATATGAAGAAGTTACTCCTAATGTAGTAGCCATATCTTTTAATAGCTCACCATTATCAATTCTAAGTTTTCTACAAAATTTTCCGAAAAGAGTTAACATGGTTGTTCCTCTCTAATAGTAAATAATTTCTATTTTAATATTAGAATAAATTGTTAATCTAGTCAACAACTTTTGTTTATTTTTTTCACAAAAAGATAGAATTTATTAATAGTGGCCCCTACTCTAGGAGCTTTTTATGTTTTGTCACGATTACATCATGCCGCCCATCCATTATTCTTTATTATAGGTAGAAATACGACATAAAAAAACGCTTTATATCAATGTTTTTTGTTTTCCCCTTTTAATAATTTAAAACACAATAAAACTTTATTGCGGACAAAATCGCGGACAAAAATCCCTTACTCGATTAAGTAAGGGATTAGTTATATTGTTTAATCTAATTTATTTCAAATGCAAATCTAGACTTAATAATATCATTAATCTGCTTTGTTGAATCTACAAAACGAATATTATTCTTTATAAAATTGAAAATGTAGTCATTTAATAACTCAATGAATGCACTATTTACAAAAGAAGAATTTAAAGCAAGTATTTCATCTTTATCTAGTTGACTTCTCAGCTCATTACAAACAACCATACCATCATTAATAAAAAACGTGTTATTAATATTAATGCTTCGAACATGAAATAATATCAGTTTAATATAAGTATAGAAAAGCCAAGCTAGAAATCGGCTTGGCAAGTAAACAATAAAATAGTTTTGAAGATTCGATTGGGTAAAAAGGTAAACTTACCTCTTTAAAAAACTTTTTAGCCAGTTCCAGAGTTTTCTCAAAGGTCCGTTTGTATTTGAATACATCTCGTCATAATATGCTCGTCGGCGAGACTCTTCCTTGTACCGACCTGCCTTAATTTCCTCAGGTGTCCATTGACCCGACCAAATTACATCGCCCTTTCGAATCCAGTAATGTGACTTGCAATTTTGCTGCCAATTTCCAATTGAAGGTTCCAGTGTTGGCCCCATTGAAGTCTCTTTAAAAGACCATTCTGTGGGACCTAAAGGTGTCCGTATTTTCGAACCACAACCGCAAGCACAGAGATGGGCAGATGTACCAAATTCCTCAGATACATATAGCACACCCGCTTCCAAGTCGTTAGGCATATAGTGAACACGCTGTAACCTAAATTTCATCGGAAGATTCACCAACTATCTTTAAATCTGATATATCAAATAATAGATGGTAATTGGAAATGTCTTCAAAATAGAAGCCTCGCAACTGTTTATAACGGATGATAGCCAGACATGCATTCAATGCATTTAATTCACCAATTTGTACATTGGTTCTATACATATCTTCATGACTATCCACCAGTTCAGCGAACCCTTTCTCACGTATTTTTTGAGCATTCTCAGTTGAATAATAAGTCGTTCGAACCATTCCCTTTAGTGATCCGCTCTTTCTTTTCAGTCCCATGCCCACGTCGATAAAAGGGATACCCATGGAGATAAGGAGATCAAAGATTTCAGCTCGTGAACTTCCTTTATCAACACACACAAATGCAAATGTCACACCTTCTAGGTCAGCATTGCATGATGCATCAATGAACTTAGGCTCTGAAGTAAGTCCAGTCCGAAAGTTTTCATATCGGGAATAGTAGACTTCTGACTTCAGGTTACCAAGTTCACTCGATACAAGTCTACCAGGAGATCGAAAGGAATTATGGACATAGAAATGGTCTAAATCAAATGTCCTGATTTCTCTAACTGGAGTTTTAACGAGAAAATCGAGAATATATGCTCCAGTACCTCCAAGGCCAATTACCGCGACAATATCATCCTTGAACTTTACGGATAAATCAGAAATTTCAGCCCTAGAAGTGAGCGTGTCATTAAATTTAAATACAGAATCTGCTTCCACTTGTTCACTAATTCGGAATGTGTAGGGATTTACGTTATACAAGGTTATTGCTGGACCAGAAATTATTGAAACATAGCTTTCTATCTTATCGAAGAAATTCTCAAATCTACCAGTGGAAATTGGTTTATTTGAAAATGAACGCTGCACAATCACATCAGAGCTAGCTTCACTCAACACTAACTGCAATGGGCCGCCGCCGAGATTAGCGATGGGAGAGCCGTCAAGATTGTACGGAATTGAACCAGCGAAATAAATCTGATGATCGTCTTGTATTACCCTGTTTTCATCTATAAATACAAGTTTTGAAACAATGGCTCCTATCTTTAATGCTCGATTGTTATCTAAGTATGGAATGTCCCTTATTATAAGACAGTTACTATCAAAGGCAACAGCATATCCTTTTTCAACTAACAGTCTTATGTCGTCATTATGACTGACCAGTCTCTGAAACACTAAATACCATACCTTCTTTCACCTTAACTAATCCTCCAACTGGTAGTATTCCTTCTGGCTTATTACCATGCCCGTTCCTGTACTTAACGGAATAGGTTATTTCAGGATGTGCCGAGTAAGTTGGAATTTCAAGCGTAACTACCTCAGAAAAAGAAATTTCCTCCTTTGGCCATTCGTGTGGTGTAGCTTCAACAACGATTGTGACTGTTTTCTTTTGATGCTCCATCTCCTATTACCTCCCTTATTATGTCTCATTTCGTAATTCATAATTTACCTGAATTTACAAGATTAGTATAATTTAAACAACTTTACTTGTCCATTTAATTCCAAACATAATTACCATAATTCGACAATATAATAGGGCGTTTTTTCCAAAAGTCCGTTTTCCGTAAATATCCTTAATAACTAAGGGATCTGTCTTATCTTAGGTTAATATAAACTAAGATTCCTTCACAGTACCAATATCTATCAGACTGGTTTCAGAATCCAAGGATCCTGAAAGGGTAACTTTTGCTAACAGCCCACCTCAAAATAATGACATTCAGAGATGGTTTTAGAGAAACTGAAAGCTCCTATTTTTTGTGTATTTAGAGAGTTATTTATGTTTAAACTTGCCTTAACAGCTACAGATATTCTGATTGCTGCTATAATACACTACAAAAGTATTTTTACGATGTTACGGAAATATTAATATATCTATTTGAAACAAATGGTATAATATGGTACAAGATTACTTCTTAACAACAAGGTTAACTGCAAAAGCAATAATAAATTTTGTTTATTAAGGAGTGTAAAGAAATGAAACAAATCCCGCTAACAGAGGATGAAAAAAAACGAATCATTCAGCTTCATGAAGAAGGAAAAATCGCACCGGAAATTGCCAAAGAAGTTCAGCGTCATAACTCAACCATTCACGATGTACTAAAGAAAAACAACTTGGTTCCCAATGTTAAACCAGATATTCTATCGGATGCTCAAAAGGAACAAATGAAAGAAATGTATCTCAAGGGAGAAAGTTTAAAAGATATTTCGAAGACATTTAATTGCTCTAGAGGAGTTGTTAGAAATCGGTTAGTAAAAATGGAAGTAGAGATTAGACCAAAAAACGGAAAAATTAATTTACCGAAAGCAAAGATTAACAAAATCATCGATGAATACTTATACGAGCGCTGTTCAACATATGAATTGGCGGAAAGATATGGCCTTTCTACTTTTAAAATACATACAATCTTAAAGGAGGAAGATATCTCGATTCATCCTAAAGGAAGAAAGTATGCAGAAGAGATGGTTGACAAAGCTGAAAAATTTGCAAAATTAGGTCTAACTGGGAGAGAAATTGCTGAAAGATTGGGAGTATCTGAGGCTTGGATTTCTAAAAAATTCAATGAACGAAATTTCAAAAGGGTAAGAGGTATAAGACCTAATATTAAAAGAATTGACTACTTTGACATAATAGATACTGAGGACAAAGCCTACTTCTTGGGTTTACTAGTCGCAGATGGATGTGTACGTGAAAACTATTCAATTCACTTAGTTCTTCAACGCGAAGATGCCGATGCAGTACTTGGTTTTTCAATGTATATCGGGGCAGAGGGTAAATATAAATATACAAATAATAACGAAGACTTTCCTACTTGGAAAAAAACATATGGAGTTAGACTTAAATCAAAATACATGTACCAATCCTTGTTAAATTTAGGAGTTAAACCTCGTAAAAGTGGTCAGGAAGTGATGCCGGACATTCCAAGTCACTTAATCCCACATTTTATAAGAGGATATTTCGATGGTGATGGAGTAACTTCCGTCGGACCTTCGAAAAAATGCTCTGGATTTTGTGGCAGTAAAGATATGCTGGCAAGTATTCAAAAGTATCTCGGAACAAACTTAACGATACAAGCAAGAACAGGAACATGTATCTTTACTGGTGGAATTGCATTTTCAAAAAAGTTGTATGACTATCTGTACTCTAATGCTACTATTTGGCTAGATAGGAAGCGAAGAAGAATGGATAAAATTTGCGGATATTCAGAAAAATGGCCAGAAAATTACCTTATTCCAGTAAGCTACAAAGTTGATGTATCTAAATAACCCAAGATAGATAATAGAGCATTCAAAAGCGGGTGTTTGGGATGCTCTATTTCTTAATCAATTTTTTTGTATTTTGCATCTTTAACTTTTATTCTCCGGTTTTTTTAAGTTCATTCATTTGTTCGAGTGGTATGCCATGCCCTAATGCATAAAGAATTAAAATTAAATAGCTCGATTTTCTGTTGTCTGTGTGCTTTTAATAAGACTAATTAACAGTCTCTTAACACCACCCTATCAACTTCTTCAATTTAAGCAATTATCTCGGTGGTTATATATTTGGTTATTCTTAACTGCTTTTCTGTTTACCTAGTCAACACCTTGTTTAAAGCCTTTTTAAAATATCGTCTACATTATCTATAAGAGGTACTTTGGCTTCTACCTTAAGAACAGCATCACTAAGTTTCTTTTTTTGTTCATCATTAACAACACATCCTATTTGTAGCCGTGAAGTTTCTTTATCTACTTTTAATATCTTTTGGATTTCTATCACCTCTTTTTGTGAGACCTGTAATTTATTTGAAATGTTTTCAATAGACTCACCTTTTGCTAGGTTGACAGCGATTAATGCAGCTGTGTTTCTAATTTTGATTAAGTTTTGTTCTAACCCTGTCATCATTACAGTGACCTCCTATCGATTATTCCATCCTAGTTCACCCACACCAATTAAAAAAGGACAACAGCGCTACCCTATTCATTCTTGTGTGCTTCGATTATCTCCAGTGTTCTTTTAATACCCAGGTTAAAAATAAGTAGTTTTAGCAGGTTTTCTCGCTCTCTGTCCGTAAAAAAAAGGTTCCCATCTATAACCTCTAAACCAACAGGAGAAAGTTTACTATATAAGTTGTAATCTACAGGTTGCCCTTCATCTTTTAACTTTATATCGACGCTCATCTTATTCACCCTTACTTTCCTTCTTTATTAGAGCAGTAGCAACTACCCCAAAAACAATAATTAAATCCAGTAGTTGGTCCACTCACCTACTAACAGGAGTTTAATCCAACTCCCCTTCATCAAAACAGCTAGAAAAATATCTTTCATAGAACAATTCTAATACTGCTGCACGTTCACTTTCCTCTAGCCCTTCTATTACATTGACCATTATTTCTACTATCTGTACAGGACTTACATAGCTAGAAAGTTCGGTAATATGTTTATAAGTTTCAAAGTTAAAAACAGCCAATTATTTTCACACTCCCGAAGAAAATTTCTGTCCCCCTTTTACTGCTGCTTATGGCCACCTAACCATTGCTAAAAAATGCTTTTAAAACAAGTCGATTATCTTCAAGCTCGAAATCGTAGTCATAAATAGAAAGCTTTTTCCCATTCACTTCAACCCAAATCTCCACTTCATCTGTTATCAAAGCGGTAATCATCTTAATTTCTTTTACATCCATTTTTTCTCCCATAAAAATCACCTGACACTTTCTATACTAGTTAAAAATAAGACTATATTGAGGAATCTGGTTCATCTTACAATTGCACTCTCAATTTACATGGGATTTAACTTCTTAACAAATCCAACAAAAAACTTTTTTCATATATTAACTTTTCACGAAGTAGCCGCAGTTGCCAACTTCTTCTTCTCAAACTTATCGTCTGTTAATATTCATTTAGGACCTCTAGCTTGTCCTTTGACCATAGGCTAACCCCCTCTTTGCAAGTTCTCGGTCTATTGCCTCTAGTAAAACCTTAGAGGCTTTTTGGTAAAGGAAACTGTATTCCTTGTCGGTTATGTTTCCTAATAATTGGGCACGGTACATTTTTTCCTTTAATTCAAAATAGATCGCCTTTTCCTCGATAGTCAAAAAGTCTGTCTTTTTCCTCATACACTACCCGCTCCTTTTAATATTCTTTTAAGCTTCTGAATATCTTCCTTTTGTAAAACGGTCTCTTTCAGGATGTCTTCCTCGGGTATCTCTTTGCCTATAAGTTTAATTGCGTCAAACACAGATTGGATAATCTTCTCATCACGTTCTTTTTGAAGTTCAGCAAATGGATCATTCATTGATTGCACCCTTTCGGATAGGATTCTTCTCCGCTATGTACTTTTTCAGACACTTAGATGAGGGCAAATCCCCAAGATTCCCCTTGTATGCCCTCACTCTTAAGCCCTAACCTTTTACCAACTCCAAGTTGAAATCCAATATCCTTCTGTATCAAACATATGTTCCTACCAGCATTATAATCCAAATTATTCCTTTTATCTAGTTTTTTCACAGAATTTTCATTTTTATTTGATATTTAAGTTGAAAATCCTCTTCTTTATCTATTGAGAATAGGAGCGGGTGTTGTTTAATTGCATTTACATTGATCAGCCAATTAAAAAAGCATGATGTTAGTTGTTAATCATCATGCTTTTTAGTGTGTTATTAGTATTTTTTTGTTTTTTAGACTTCAAATGACCCTTATTACTTACCAAACAAGCGGGCAAAAAACCCCTTCTTCTTATGCTCTTGTTGGGCAACTGCTATTTGTAAAAGCTGTTGCTTAACCTCTTGGGATTCCCTTAATGATTCCATAAGCTTGCGATCACGTTTTTCCAGGTGTTCTTCAATGTATACTTGTTGCTGTTCCAATCGTTGCACTAATTCACGGTTAAAATTTTCCTGCTGATCCAGCCGTTGCAGTAGCCCTCGATTAAATTCATCTTGCCCTTTAAGGCGTTCTAATAAAGCGCTCATTAAATCCTCGTTAGAACGTATTAAATCACGCTGTAAGTCACTTTGTTTTCCTTCGACTTCTACTGGAACGCCCCCTGTTCCTACCTCGAACGCCCCTTTCCCAAAGCGATCTACAACCAATTTCGCAGCGTTATCAAGCTGCATGTTATGGTGCTTCACTAGGTTTTGAAAGTGCCGCAATACTACTACATCATTTTCAACAAATACTCGTTGTTTATGCTCGTTCCTAATGAATGAATACCCGTTCTTTTCAAGAGCAAGACACCTCTTTCTGAGCGAGCTATCTCCTATATCCAGTGTTGTTTTTATTTCTTTTGGCGAATATGCCTTCTCGAATGTACCTTCCATACCCGTTCACTCCCAGTAACGTACTTTTATTAAGGTGAATTGTACCAACACCTTCAAAAACCCCTTGATAACATTCGTTCTAATTCTTCGAGACTAAAAGGCGTATGCTTCGCAACTTCACCAAGAGACATACCACTTTCTAAAAGACTTTTAATTACTTCTAATCTTCCAATATTTTTCGCCACTTCTTCATCTGAAAGAACCTTTATGCCTTTGTATTTTTCGTATTCTTTTTTAATGTCTTTAACAACTGCAACATCAACCTCTACCATTTGAGCAATCTCTTCAATTGAAAATTCAGGCTTATTTTTTAAAATCCTGGAGATCACAATTTCAACACCTTCACGACGGCCTTTTTTCATTGCTTGAATAAATCGACTAACTTCCGAAGTATCAACTTCATCAGGTGTTGATGGCTTAACATAAAGACTAGAATCATCTCCATAATCACAAATACGCTCAACAAATTGCCATAAATGATTATTCTCTTTGTCTATAGGTTCTAACTCTTTGCAAAGTTTTTCGACTCTTTCTTTAAACTCTTCAGATACAACATCATGTTCGTTTAAATTATTTTGACATGGCGTTTCAATCTTAACTTTAATTTCCTTACCAGTTACTTCTTTCACTGCTTTTTCTATCAGTGATTTGTAGCGGGCATCGAGCCATTCTGCTTGCATATCAGTATTTGTTTTTACAATAACAGTATCCTCTAAAAAATCTGCCGTGGTATCTACGAACCAAGTATTGAAAGCCGATTTCGATAACTGTTGACTAATATTAGATAAAACATCAGGCCATTTCATTTAAAAACCTCCTTATTTTTATTATAAAGTAGCCCCCCATAAAGGAGTGCTATTAGGGAATTTCCATGGACTCGATTTCCTGCTCTTCTTCTCCAGAAGGAGCTTCTCCTTCTACACCTCGAATTAACCAATATATATCTTGTCCCTTATTATGGGTATGAAACTAATGATTCTATTACAAATTAACAGTTTGTATATTTTAACTTTTATAATTTCTATTAACCTTACAAGAAGGATTTTTGTTACTTTGTAAAAAGCTGCCCTTACCTTAAGTGTGAAAATTCAGAACTTGATATATATTATAATAAAAGAATGGAACCCTGTGTCCCATTCTTAATGTTTACATTATATCCAGCCTACAAATGAGGGAATTCGAAGAAAACCAGCTTTTGTTAAATTCCTATACTTAACCCGACACTTTAAAGGCTCTATTAACGTTAATTTATCGTCTTCTGAAATGACCTTCATCTGATTATATAGTACCTTACGTTCTTCAGAAGGCATAAACTCCATTACACCAGCCGGTTTTTCGTCAAGAAAGCTCAGAAACAGGCCAAATTCCCCCTTCTTAAGCCCCGTAACCATTATATCCTGGTATTGGTAATTAATCATTTTGAGCCACGCTTGGCTGCGTTTCCCGACCTCGTAGCGAGAGTCCTTTCGCTTTAGGACTATCCCTTCAAGCCCTTGCTGCTGGACCAAATCAAAGTATGCAGAACCATGCCCTTCTATAAATTTAACCTTTGCCACTAAGCTAGTATCCTCTGGTATTAACTCATCTAGCAGTTGTTTCCTTTCAATTAGAGGGAGTTTGGTAATAGACTTACCCTTATATTTAATTACATCAAATACAACGTAACTTAAATTTTCCTTTTCTAAAAGGAATCGATTTGACATGAACCGACTCATCATAGATTCAAAATTTGGTTTTCCAGCTTGATCAGTAACTATAATCTCCCCATCTAATATCGTACCATCCGGTATGTCTATCGTTAATAGTTCCGGGAACTTAGCAGTAACCTCATTATTATGACGGGTATAGAGCCGTATCTTATTATTATTCTTGGAGAGTATTAGCCTAATAC
>JBFNEZ010000150.1:0-9356 GCA_040797825.1 Thermotaleaceae bacterium
TTTCTATTGTATTATATTTTTCATCAAAGATCAACCATTTTTAAGAATATTTTTTATTTCATTTCTTTATGCACTATGAAGGGCTTCATTCTTTTCTGATGAAAAGTAGGAGTCTAAAGGCTTATAGATAACAGATCTATCTTCCTTTTTCACAGCAATGGCCTTTAAGAACACATTGGCTGTATCAATTGAGGTAAAGACAGGAATTCGATATTCGCTTGCCTTTCTTCTCATCTTAAAGCCTTGTCGTTCTGAATGATTTCCTTGGGTAGGCGTGTTGATAATCATCTGAATCATCCCCTTGGCAATATAAGAGGCCACTTGAGACAACGCAATTGTTTCACAAGAAACATTTCTTTCTTTCAGGTACTTCCCTGTCCCTTCTGAAGCATAGAGCTTAAAGCCCATATCTGCATAGGCCTTAGCCACTGCCCAGCCTTCTTCTTTATCCACATCTTTCAGAGATATATAAAGGCCGCCCTCTGTAGGGATCTTCAGTCCTGCTCCGCTAAAGCCTTTATAGATAGCAGTGTCTAGGTCTGTGTCTATTCCCAATACCTCACCAGTAGATTTCATTTCTGGCCCTAGATACGTATCCACATCTGTTAATTTTTCACCAGAGAATACTGGAACCTTTACGGCATAAAGGGCTTGATTTTTCATCAATCCGATACCATATTCCATATCCTTTAGTTTTTTACCCAGCATGATTTCTACAGCCAGCTTCACCATCGGTACCCCTGTGACTTTGCTTAAAATAGGCACCGTTCTAGAAGCTCGAGGATTTACTTCGATTACATAGACATCTTTTCCGTCAAACACATACTGTATATTTACAAGACCTATAATTTTCAATCCCTTTGCAATCTTTTTCGTATGGCTTACCAAGGTCTCTACGGTTTCTGGCGATAAAGACACATAAGGATAGACAGTAATGCTGTCACCTGAATGAATTCCTGTTTTTTCCACATGCTCCATAATACCAGGGATTAACACTTCATCACCATCCGCCACTGCATCTACTTCTATTTCTATACCCTTTACATATTTATCAATGAGTACAGGATATTTCTTCGATAGATTTACGGCCTCTTCCATGTAATTTTCCAAGGCTTCATCATTATAAACTACCTGCATGGCCCGTCCTCCGATAACATAGGAAGGTCTTACCACTACGGGATATCCCAATTCCTTTACAGCCTCTTTGGCTTCTTCCATGCTAGTCACAGATTTTCCAGTGGGTGTAGGAATTCCCATCTGCCCTAGGAAGTCCCTGAATTTCTCACGATCCTCTGCCAAGTCAATAGATGGATAGGAGGTTCCAAGAATGTTCACCCCTCTATCATAGAGCTTAGGTGCCAGGTTCACAGAGGTTTGCCCCCCAAATTGGAGGACTACACCCTCAGGTTTTTCACTACGAATGACATTCATGACATCATCAATATATAGGGACTCAAAATATAGTTTATCGGCAGTATCAAAGTCCGTACTTACGGTCTCAGGATTATTGTTCATAATAATAGACTCATAGCCTGCTTCCTTAATAGCCCACACCCCATGGACACAGCAGTAGTCAAACTCAATCCCCTGCCCGATTCGGATAGGACCTGAACCGATTACCAGTATCTTTTTGTTGTCGCTGATGATATTTTCATCTTCTTCTTCATAACAGGAATAATAGTAAGGCGTTTCTGCATCAAACTCCCCGCTGCAGGTATCTACCATTTTATAGACAGGGTAGATTTGATGCTCTGTTCGGATCTTCTGTAAAACATCACGGGTAAGGCCTGTTAGATCACAGATCTCTGTGTCTGTAAAGCCCGTGGACTCAGCAGCATAAAGAAGATCTGCATCCATGGTTTCTTTTTGAAGTCTGAACTCTATCTGTACAATATTGTTGACCCCATGTAAAAACCAAGGATCAATTTTGGTAAGCGCATGAATCTTTTCTATCGTAATACCTCGTCTAAAGGCATCGGCCAAAGCAAAAATTCGCTCATCATCACATTTTTGGATTTTTGCGTAGAGTTCTTCTTCACTCATATCCATGATGCTAAACATTCTAAGTCCTGTGAATTTACCTTCTAAGCAAGTTACAGCCTTTAGCAATGCACTTTCAAAGCTCCTGCTGATGGCCATTACTTCACCGGTGGCCTTCATTTGCGTACCGAGGGTTCTTGCTGCCTTACTAAATTTATCAAAGGGCCATTTAGGGAACTTTACTACAATATAGTCTAAAGTTGGCTCAAAGCAAGCACTAGAACTCTTAGTAACATAGTTTTTCAATTCATCCAGACTAAATCCAATAGCAATTTTGGCTGCAATCTTAGCAATGGGATAGCCTGCTGCCTTAGAAGCTAAGGCACTGGAACGACTCACCCTTGGATTCACCTCGATTACTACGTAGTTAGAGCTTTTGGGATCTAGGGCAAACTGGATATTGCAGCCTCCTTCAATCTTTAGGCTGCGAATAATCTTGATGGATGCTTGGCGAAGCATCTGATATTCTTTATCTCGTAGGGTCTGAGATGGAGCTACAACGATACTGTCTCCTGTATGAACCCCTACGGGATCCATGTTTTCCATATTACAGATAATGATACAATTGTCCTTTTTATCTCGAATAACCTCATACTCAATTTCTTTCCAACCAGCCACGCTCTGTTCCAATAAAATCTGTCCAATAGGGCTGTTGTGAATACCTCTCTCACAGATATCTACAAGCTCTTCTTGATTGGTTGCAATGCCTCCCCCTGTACCCCCTAAGGTAAAGGCAGGACGGATAATTACTGGAAATCCATACTGAGCGACAAATTCCTCGCATTGCTGCAGGTTTGTTGCAATGATACTCATAGGTACAGGTTCTTCAATCTCTAGCATCAGCTCTTTAAAAGCTTCACGATCTTCAGCCTTCTTGATGGTATCACTGCCAGTACCTAAAAGCTTTACCTCATATTTATCCAAAACCCCTTTTTCCTGCAGCGTCATAGCCAGATTTAATGCTGTTTGACCACCAAATCCTGCCAGAATTCCATCGGGTTTTTCTACTGCTAATATCTTATCTAGACTTTCAAGATTCAAAGGTTCTATATAGACCTTATCAGCCACATTCATATCTGTCATAATGGTTGCAGGATTGCTGTTTACTAAAACTGTTTCAATACCCTCTTCTTTGATAGCTTTACATGCCTGGGTACCAGAGTAGTCAAATTCTGCTGCTTGGCCGATAATAATGGGTCCAGATCCAATAATCATTACTTTTTTTAAATTTTTATCTAAAGGCATGATGCTTCCTCCTTCATTAGGTGCATGAATTTGTCAAACAAATAGGAGGAGTCCGTAGGGCCTGGTGCTCCTTCTGGGTGGAACTGTACAGAATAAACAGGAAGTTCCTTATGCTTCATACCCTCTACTGTATTGTCATTAAGATTTAAGTGGGTGATAATCATTCCCTTATCCTTTATACTCTCCGGGTCTACTGCATAACCATGATTTTGGGAAGTAATATAGGCTTTATCCTTTTCAATATCATAAACCCCATGATTTCCACCTCGATGGCCGAATTTCATTTTATAAGTATCTCCATCTACGGCTAAGGCAAGTATTTGATGCCCTAAACAAATACCGAAGGTAGGCAGCTTTTGAATAATCTTTTTCACTGTGGCAACAGCTTCTATGACCGTTTTAGGGTCCCCAGGTCCATTGCTTAACAGTACACCTGCAGGATTGAGGTTCATGATTTCTTCATAGGATACATTGTAAGGATATACCGTAATATCACAGCCCCGTTCCTTTAGATTGTTGATAATGTTGGCCTTAACTCCAAAATCTACTAAAGCGACCTTTGGCCCTGGCCCAGGAATGTGGAAGGTTTTCTTTGTACTGACTTCCTTCATCCAGTCATCTTCTTGCTTCGCTTGCTGGAGGTAAGCCTTTAATGCTTCTATAGAAAGGGCCTCATTGGAAATCACACATTTCATAGCGCCTACATTTCTTATTCTTTTTGTAATACTTCGTGTATCTACGTCGGAAACCCCTACAATTCCCATGTTTTCCAGCATGGCTTCTACTGTCTTTTCGCTCATATAATTGGATGGATTTTGAGCAATAGATTTGACTACAAAACCCTTGGCATATACCTTCTCTGATTCCTGTTCCCATTGATTTACACCGTAGTTTCCAATGAGAGGATAGGTCATGGTAATCACTTGGCCTGCATAGGAGGGATCCGTAAGAATCTCTTGATAGCCTGTGATAGAGGTGTTAAATACCAACTCTCCAACAGCAGTTCCTTTTTTGCCAAAGCCTTTACCTTCATACACTGTTCCATCTTGTAAATAGATTATTCCCTTCATGTTTACACCTCTATTTCTATTGGATTTATCCTTACATAAGGAAACAGAAAAGTTCAGATGCTTTTCTGTTTCTTTTATCATTTTCTATAGGTATTTCATGATTTCTTCCAGATAATTTTGTTGATTCACATCACAGCAGTACAGCTTATCTGCTTGATTGATCAACATATTGCCTTCCTGCTCCCAAGCTTCTATTCCTACTTGAGCTGCAGCTTCCTTAATTAGGGCCTGCCCCAATCCAACTCCAAGGATCTTCTTTTTTCCAATGAGAGACTTTATTTTATCTACAATCATGGACATTTTTTCAGCCTCAATGGTTCCATTGGATATAAATACGGCATCATGGGGAACCATATTTAACTGCTTTAAGCTAAAGTCTTCATCAAATACATTTAAACTATATTTCATATTCGCCATATCCATAAAGGTCTCTTTCTGCATCCCCAAGTTGATAATAGCTACCTTGGTAATCGTAGGTGCAATATGAAAATATCCTCCCTTACAGCTGCTGCAAACCTCATCCATATTCATTGTATGGAGTGCCTTAGAAGAAAGCATATATGTCATAAAAAACCCATCCTTTCTTTAACTTCTCTCAATGCCACATTCAATTATCTTATTCTATCAAACAAAATTTTTTGTGGTGTGATTTATTCTTATGAATTTTATGTTTATGTTACTTATAATTATACTGTTGTGTATATATTTATGCAATAGCTATTTAAAAATTTAACTTCTTTTTTTACAGTTTTTTTGTGATGGTCCCCACGCTCTCTACTACTATGATAGATTCAAGATTATAGCATTCATTCCATGGAAAAAAACCAGTGAATTCGGACCCTTAAATTTATTTTTTGTTGCATTTTTATAACTTCAATGATCATATTTATTCAATTGTTTGTTTTTTTATTTTGCTCCTTTTCTTGTATATATATCCACCCAAGAACAAAAAAAACCTTCTGTCAGAGGCAGAAGGTTTGGTCGCACAGATAAAACAGATATAGGAAATCCCACATCTTGTCTCCACATCCTTTTCGGCCTCACGGGACCATTTTAAAGGAAAGCTTATTTACTTTTCATAACATACTATCATAGTTTTTTATATACTGTCAATGTAAATTTTCCGTAGAGTGGAAATATTTTTATAGGAAAGTTTTTCCTATAATGCAGCCATAGCCGCCTCCGAGATTCCCAGTTCTGACAGAGCTTCCTCTATAATCCCTAGGGCTTCATTAATTTCTTCTTTTGTCACATTCAAAGGGGGCAGGATTCGTACAACCTTCTCCCCAGCGCCTACCAACAGCAATCCCTTTTCTAAGCACTTTTCTACTAGCACTTTCCCTGCCACATTCAGTCCCAACCCTAGCATCAATCCCATACCTTGAATTCCTTGAACAACAGGATACTTTTGCTTAAGCTTAGAGAGTTCTTCGCAGAAATACTGGCTTTGACTGTTGGTATTCTCTAGTATATTTTCTTTCATTATTTCATCCAATACCGTTAAGCCTACTGCGCAAGCCAAAGGATTGCCTCCAAAGGTACAACCATGATCCCCCGGAGCAAAGGCCTCGGCTGCTGCCTTTTTTGCCAAAGTTGCTCCGATGGGGAATCCTCCACCCAAGCCCTTTGCCATACAAATAATGTCAGGCTGCACCGCAAAATTCTGATAGGCAAAAAGCTTCCCTGTTCTGCCAATACCGCATTGAACTTCATCGAAAATCAACAATGCATCATGCTGATCACAGAGCTCTCTGGCTTTTTGCAGGAATTCTTCATTGACAGTAATAATACCACCTTCTCCTTGGATAGGTTCTAAAATAATGCCGCAAACCTGGGAACTCATTTTTTCTTCCAGATCGGCACTATCATTGAACTTTACTGCCTCTACACCCTCCATTAGAGGCATATAATCTTTTTGATACTTCATTTGTCCCGTCACAGCTAGGGCACCTAGCGTTCTCCCGTGAAAGGAGTTTTCCATATAGAGGATAATATTTTTGTCACTGCCGCCCTTAACCTTTCCATATTTTCGTGCTAGTTTCAAACCTGTTTCTACGGCCTCTGTACCACTATTGCTGAAAAATACCTGATCATGGTCACTATAGTCCGCAAGCTTCTTTGCCAAAGCCAATTGTTTGTCATTCCAATAAATATTGGATACATGCATCAAGATTTGGCTTTGCTCTGCTAGGGTTTTAGCAATGGCTGGATGACTGTGTCCCAAACAGTTTACGGCTACTCCCGAAACGAAGTCTAAATAGGCTTTTCCTTGGTCATCATAGACCCGAGGGCCTTTACCCTTTACTAAGGTTAAATCAAAACGTCCATAGGTTTTCATAATATTATTTTTTGACATTTATTCCACACTCCCTTTCACCATTGTTCCAATACCGCCATTGGTAAATATCTCTAAAATCAAACTGTGTTCTTTTCTTCCATCGATAAGGTGAACATTTTTTGTTCCTCCTTCTAGGGCATCAATACAACATTGGGCCTTTGGAATCATGCCCCCGCTTAATATCCCATTATCAATATAGGCTTTCATCTCTTCTATCGTAATTTCAGAAATAAAGCTGGTCGGGTCGGAAATATCTTTATAAATTCCCTCAATATCGGTCAAAAGAATTAATTTTTCAGCTTCTAACACAGAGCTCACAGCCGAAGCCACATAATCTGCATTGATATTATAGGGCTTCCCCTCTACATCACAACCAACGGGTGATATAACCGGAAGTTGTTCCTTCTCTAGTAAGTCCTTCAATAGTTTTTTATTTACATTTACCACTTCGCCCACATAGCCAATATCGATTTTTTCTTCACCCTCGTAGAGATATTTCTTTTCTGCTTGGATGAGATTTCCATCTCTCCCGCTGATTCCAATGGCGCTAACCTGGTGCTGGCATAGAGCTGCTGCTATTTCTTTGTTAATTTGACCCGATAGTACCATTTCTACAATCTCCATGGTTTTCTCATCGGTAACCCTCAGTCCATGGACAAATTCACTCTTCACTTCCAGTTTTTCCATAAGGGCTGAGATGCTAGGACCTCCTCCATGAACAATGATCAAATGAATCCCCACCAGTTTCATCAGTACTACATCTTCAATGAAGGCTTTTTTAGCACTTTCATTTTTCATGATGCTGCCCCCATATTTAATGACAAAGGTCTTTCCCCTGAATTTTTTTATATAGGGTAACGCTTCAATGAGTATTTTTACTTTTTCTTCATTCATAATTGTTATCCACCTTCCCTTTCCCTTTTACAATAAAATAATTATACGGATTTTTTAATAAATATTCAATAGTTTTTAAATTTTTTTATTTTTTTATTGCATATTTATATATTGTCATTGTATAATTACAAATAAAATCAAGTATGAGGTGATAGCATGATAAAAGTAGGTGTAATTGGTTCAACAGGCTACGCAGGACAGCAATTGGTTTGGTACTTGTCAAAACATCCCGAAACGGAAATCGTCTTTCTTAGTTCTCATAATCATACAGGAATCCCCTTTGCAGATACGTACCCAAACTACCAGGGTTTTATGCAGGATGTATGCATAGATATTCAAGAGGCGGAAAGTCGGCTTTCTGAAATTGATGCATTATTTATTGCCCTTCCCCATGGAAAATCCTTTGAACTGGCAAAAAAGTGCTTGGACATGGGTGTAAAATTAATTGATCTAGGAGCAGATTTCCGATTGAAGGATCCTGCTGCATATAAACAGTGGTACGGACTGGACCATGAAGCTACGGATTTGTTAACAGAAGCTGTCTATGGACTTCCAGAGCTTCACCGAGATGCTATAAAACAGGCCTCACTCATTGCAAATCCTGGCTGTTATTGTACAGCTAGTATTTTAGCTATGGCACCCCTTATGAAGGAACAGCTTGTCCATCCAGAAAGCATTATTATTGATGCAAAATCTGGGGTATCGGGAGCCGGGAGAGCTGCAAATATCGCTACCTTATTTACAGAATGCAATGATTCACTAAAGGCCTATGGCGTTACCACCCATAGACATACTCCAGAAATTGAGCAGGAGCTGGGTTTTGCATTAGGTAAACCTATCAACCTCTCCTTCACACCCCATCTCATCCCAATGAATAGAGGTATTCTAGCAACCTGTTATGGAAAGCTTGAAAAAAATGTTACCCAGGAAGCACTCTATGATTTGTATAAAACCTTCTATAAAGGTGAATATTTTATAAGAGTTATCGATACCCTGCCAGAAACAAGATATGTAAAAGGTTCTAATCTTTGCGATATTGCTCTGCGCATTGATAAAAGAACTAATCAGGTTATCGCCCTTTCTGCCATTGATAATCTCATTAAAGGTGCTTCTGGTCAAGCTGTTCAAAATATGAATTTGCTCTTTGGCTTGGAAGAATCTACAGGTCTAGATATACTACCTATGATTCCATAGGCAGCCAGCTTTACAGAAGGATTTCCCCTTTATTTCTCTAAATTATGCACTTACTCGGTAGGAGGTTAATGGAATGAAGCTTTTAGAAAATATGAGCGTTACAGATGTACCTGGCTTTCAAGCTGTAGGCATCCACTGTGGTATTAAGAAAAATGGAAATAAGGACCTATGTGTCCTCTATAGTCAAAAACCTGCTGTAGCAGCCGCCACCTTTACCACCAACAAGGTAAAGGCTGCACCTTTGCAGGTAAACATGGAACATCTCCAATGGGATACAACGCAAGCTATTGTCGTCAATAGCGGCAATGCCAACGCCTGTACCGGTGAAGAGGGATATATTCATGCCAAGGAAATGGCCAACACCGCTGCAGAAGCTTTAAAGCTTTCCCCAGAGCAGGTGTTGATAGGCTCAACGGGAGTTATTGGTGTTCCTATGCCTATGCAGGTAGTCCTGCCAGGAATCAAAGCGGCATGTGATATGCTTCCTAGGGGCAAGGGCAGCACAGCCGCAGAGGCCATCATGACCACCGATACCTTTCCCAAACAGATTACTGTAGAAATTGTTTTAGGGGATA
>JBFNEZ010000151.1:0-9227 GCA_040797825.1 Thermotaleaceae bacterium
GTATATATTCTTTCTAACGCCTTTTAGTTTTCATGGTGAAAAGAAGATTGCTATTTCACATATTGTGAATTTTATTACAGGAAATATGTATGATTTGTTTATAGGATTCACGATTCTATGGGCATGGCTTGTATTAATTACGACTGTACTTTTCATTTTTTATTCATCAAAGAATGATTTTATTAATTCTGTATTTAAAGCATCACCTTTGAATGTTGTGCTTAGAGTGGGTGGCTCATTCTTATATTTGATGGTGCTTAATAGTTGGTTTGAAAACTATGATATTGCAAGTATTATTCTAGATGGCAATACTGGAGGGCTTATGGCTGGAGAAGGAGGTCTGTTAACGACACTGTATATAACATTCTTTGTTGGTATAATTGCCCTTCCTTTATTAACACATTTTGGCTCTGTTGAATTCATAGGAATTTTATTAGGTTCAATCGTTGAAAAGTTATTCAAAGTACCAGGATATTCAACGATTGATGCAATTGCATCCTTTGTTGGGGATGGTACCATTGGTATTGTGGTAACAGATACCCAGTATCAAAGAGGATACTACAACAGAAGAGAAGCCTACATTATTGCCACTAGTTTCTCTATTGTAGGTATTGCCTTTGCTTCTGCAGTGGCTGAAGAGTTAGGGTTTTCACATATTTTCCCGATTTTTTATGGTTCTATTGCATTGGTAACGATCTTATTGGCTTTTATTACAGCTCGAATGCCGCTTAAGAAATTTAAATCGACCTATTATGAAGGTGTGAATCCGAATAAGATTGAAATTCCAGTAGGTAAAACGGTCTTACAACATGCATATGATTCAGCAATCAAGCAAGCGGATAGTGTAAAAATTGGAGAAGCCTTGGTGCAACCTCTTAAAGGTATTCTGAATATATATGTTGGTTTTTTACCTATCATTATGATGGTAGGAACGTTAGCTTTAGTTGTGGCAGAATATACTGGGTTTTTTAATATCATTAGCGCGCCACTGGTGTTTGTTTATACGATGATAGGTTACAGCAAAGAAGTAGCCGCAATGATGGCACCAGCATCGGTTGCTGGATTTGCTGATATGTACCTACCAGCATTGTTTATCAGCGGATCAGCTTCTGAAAGCTCAAGATTTCTTGTTGGCGTACTGGCATTTACCCAGTTGGTATTTATGTCTGAAACCGGAATGGTTTTAGTAAAAAGTAAAATTGGTTTGAATTTTTGGGATGTAATTAAAGTATTTATTTTTAGAACTGCGTTATCGTTGCCAATATTAGTAATTATAACAAAAATCTTGTCATATTTAGACATCATATCTTTTTAAATAATGGTATATAAAAGGGGCTATTGCGTTTAAAGCAAGGCTCTTTTTTGTATACAGAATAAAATAATGAATGTAACAGGCATTTTTCCAAAGTGTCTGTTACCCAATTTAAAACTTAAGAGTAGCAAAATAATCCTCTGGAGTTTCAGCTCGGCGAATCATCTTTACTGATCCATCTGTGCAGAGCAACAGCTCTGCTGGACGAAGCTTTCCATTGAAATTGTAGCTATGTGAGTAAGTATATGCACCTGCATCATGAAATACTAAAATATTACCTTCCTTAGTATATGGAAGAAGTCTATTAACTGCAAACCGGTCTCTATCTTCACATAATGCTCCAGTTACATCATATACACAATTACACGCCTCATTTTCATTACCCATAACAGTAATATGATAATAATCATTATACCTTGCAGGACTCATGAAGCTATTTGTGGAAGCATCTAGTCCTAGAAAATTCTTATAAGTTTTTTTAACGTGCAGCACTGAAGAAACAAAATACCCATAAGGGCCTGTCATATATATTCCAAGCTCAGTAAATAATGAAATTGGATCAAGCCCTGCAGCTACAATAGTTTCATCATAAGCTTTTTTAATAGAATAGCTTATTGCTTCGATATTAGCAGGGGAATCATCTGGCAAATAAGGAATGCCAAGTCCACCTGCTAGGTTGATAAAATCAACTTTTATTCCTGTATTATTGTATAAGTCTATTACGAATCTAAAAACCTTACGAGAATTATTTCCAAAATATTCGGCATCTCTTTTATGGGCTCCAAATTGAGCATGAATTCCAAAACGATTTACTCCTAATTCTTGAAGATATCTAAAGGCATTATGAATCTGGTCTTGCGTGGAACCGAATTTACTATTTCTAAAATTTATAACAACTTTATCTTGATACTTTATATCTTCACCAAGATTGAGTCTACAACATATTACTTCAGGTATACCTGCACAATTATTTAAAAAGTCTATATGCGTAGTATCATCTAGATTAATGATAGCACCTAGATTTTTAGCGAGCACATATTCATTAGAGGGGGTTACATTAGATGTAAACATGATCTCTTCCTTTGAAAACCCACATAGATCAGCTAGAATTAATTCTGTGAGGGATGCACAATCTACGCCACACCCTTCTTCTTTAAAAATTTTTAGAATGGATGGATTTGGAGTAGATTTAACTGCAAAATATTGATGGTAGTTACTATTCCATGAAAAAGCCTTCACTAAATCTCTAACGTTCTTGCGAATTGCATTTTCATCATAAATATAAAATGGGGTTGGAAACTCTGAGATAATCTTTTTAAGTTTATCATATGAAAATGGAACGGTTTTCATTTTACATTACTCCTTTTTGTTTGTGATATAATAATTTTAATGGAAATAAAATGAAGAAACCAGTATAGAATTTTCAATGTATACCGGTATAGGGTGGGCGAGTATGGAGTATAAATACGAAGTTGTTGCTGATTTAATCAAAAAAAACATTTATTCTGGAAAGTATAAACCAGGTGAAAAATTACCATCAATTCAAAAGTTATCGAAGGCGTTAACCTATAATACTGATACAATAATAAAAGCTTATAATCAGTTAGAAGAAGAACACTTAATTTATGCAGTCCCCAAAAGTGGTTATTATGTTATGAAAAGTGAAGATAAGATGGGTACAGATAGAAGCGTTATTGATATGCTGAACATTTATCTTCCTGATAAAATTAATCCATACAAGGATTTTTATCACTGCATGGATAAAGCAATTTCAATCTATGGAAACAAACTTTTTGACTATTCTTCCCCAAAAGGCATGCCCGAGCTAATGAATGTTTTGACTAAACATTTGATGAATTTTCAAATATTTACTAAGCCAGACAATATATTTATAACAAATGGTTCACAACAGGCTTTATACATACTTACAACTATGGCATTCCCGGAAGGCAAATCGAAAGTACTTGTTGAACAACCTACCTATTCAGTAATGCTAAAAATATTAGAAAGTGCTAAAATCCCTGTTATTGGTATTGAAAGAACATATGAAGGTATAGACTTAAATGAACTTGAGGCAATACTTAAAAAAGGGGATATAAAATTCTTTTATACAATGCCAAGATATCAAAACCCTACTGGGTTTTGCTACAATAATACACATAAAAAAGAAATTATAAGATTATTAGAAAAGTATGACGTATATATTGTAGAAGATGATTATCTGGCAGATCTTGAATTGGATAAAAAATCAGATCCAATGTACACCATGGCAGATAATGACAGAAGTATATATATTAGAAGTTTTTCCAAAACCTTACTTCCAGGATTGAGGTTGGGGATGGCAATACTTCCAAAAAAATTACAACAAAAATTTATAGATTTTAAGTTCAGTATAGATTTAAATACATCTATTCTTACACAAGGTGCTCTAGAAGTTTATTTAAAAAGTAGCATGTACAAGTTTCATATAAAAAGAACAAGAAAATTTTATAAAAATAAAATGGATGTTTTAAGAGCGCTATGTAATAAGGAGGTAAATGATAAAATAGCTTGGTATATCCCTGAGACTGGATTATATGCATATATGGAGACAAAAGAAGTACAATCCGATGCGCTTGAAAAAAGTCTGTTAAATAACAAGGTCCTCGTTAGCAGTACAAGAAGCTGTTATATTGAAGACTTTAAGCATGCTGAGGGTATACGACTATGTGTATGTAATGCAACTGATGAAGACATAAGAAGAGCAGTTAATATCATTGAATCTCAATTCTAGAGAAGCCCAGGGCTGTTTTGATTACCATGCTATGTATACAACACATGCTGAGATCATTTATAAGCTAGCGCTGCTTTGCTATTAAATTCCTAAGATAAAAAATGAAGTTGACATTTACGTTACGTAATAGGATAAACTAATAATTAATGATTCTATTAAAGGAGTTTGATAATAAATGGTGGATAATAATACCGTTATGAAATCGGGTAGATGTTTAGAATGTGGAAGTAAGGAGACCGATGGATTTTCATGCTATGAGCTATTCGGGTTTCCACTTGTTTGGGAGCACAATGACCCCCACCTATATGAACTGCATTTTTGGCTTATTTCATGTTATATGATACAACATCCATCAAATTATACAGAAGAAGGATATAGGCATTTAGTTAAATTATTTATCGATGCTTATGATAATAAATGGGATATACCATATATTCTTAAGAAGAATCGAGAGATAGTAAAATCAGTGGGCAAAATAACAAACCCTATTCCAAGCAAGGAAAGAAAGCGTAAACTAAGATTGTGGTCTATGACAATTGAAGATATATATTTAGGTGGGGAGAAAAATGCAATTATGAATATTAATAAATGGAAAGAACAAATAAGAAATGAACTAAGGTGTTGAAAAATAACAAAAAAAACACCTTTTAAAAACGATGCTACAATATAGACGGATATCGGCCTCAATGTTTAACTTTCTAAGTAAAGGAAATCAATGTAATGTGTATATATGCTTAGAGAAAATAATAAATAATATTTCTTAAAATAACGAGAAATTTGGAAATGGTTATTTGAAGGTATACCCTTGACCCATATTATTCAATAAGGGATGGTTTGGACAATATACGCAAAATAATAGAATTAAAGGTATAAATAGAGAGAAGGACAGAAAAGTAAGTGAGTCAAAAAAGGGTCTCTATGACTTCTGCATCTAATGAGAAAAGTACTTGAGGTTCAGAAGAACATTGTAAGCTTACTTGATGCAATGGAGATTGAAGTAGCGATCGAATAGATTATAAATATGCCGATTGGGGGGAATTTAACTCAATCGGCTTACTTTTTTATATAATAGGAAAGTCCTATTTTCCTATTATATAAAAAATAGGGGTTGTAGGGGAGGCAGTCCCCTGCCGTACTGAGGAGGGTGCTCAGACTGCGGCAGCAGTCGTCGAAGGGAACCTAGGGTTCCCTAGCGAAAGCGTCCTTAGACGCTCTTTTTACTGTGGATAAGTAACTAGTGATTTGAAAAAAGGAGTATAGACTTCATTGACAAGAGAAACTTAATGAAGTAATATTATGTCAAACGATATATCGACATGCATAATAATGTATGATAGGATAGAAAGGATGTTTGCGATGCCATATAATGGTGGACCTATGACGGAAGCAATGTACTACGTGTTGTTAGCACTGATGAATCCAAGCCATGGATATCAGCTAATGAATGCAATCACAAAAGTTTCTAATGGTAGATTGAACATGGGGCCTGGAACGCTCTATGGAGTTCTTAGTCGGATGCAGAAGGACGGACTGATATCATTAGCAGAAGATGATGGTAGAAGGAAAACTTACAGAATTACAAGAGATGGAGAACAAGCTCTTCGTATAGAATATAGTCGATTAATGGCTTTAATACGAGACGGAAAAATTTTAGAGGAAGGTGACGAGGGTGAATAAGATCATTCGCAAGCTCCGACCCAGTGACTATTGGCGTATTGGAGAGCACGAAAGCTGGTTTACAGATATGGCAGCTGAAGGATTGCACTTGAAAAAGATGGGGACTCACTTTGCTCAGTTTGTCAAAGGGGAGCCGAAAAAAATGAGATACAGAATAGATGTATCATCCAATAAAAAGATTACACTAGAACAAAAGCAAATGTATGCTGAAAGTGGATGGGATTATGTTGCAAGCTATGGGGATTTTAATGTATTTTCATCACCTGCTGAGCTGAATGCACCTGAACTTCATACTGATCCTGCTGAACAATCCTATACAATGAAAAAATTGGGTAAAAAATTACTAGTAAACGCACTTATCGTAGTTACTTCAGTAATTATAATGATAGGTATGCTATCTGCTATTTTGTTTCTTGATGGAACACCTGTTTTGGCACTAGTAAAAGGAACAATCATTCCACAAATTATATTAACGATTGTTATGCTATATTTAGCCTACACTTCATTGCAGGCAGCTATATCTATACGTAATTTACAAAAGACTTTGTTAGACGGAAAACCTATAAATCATCATACACCCTGGAAAAAGCGCAAAAGACTAAACTTTATCATTGCTGTAATTTATAGTTTCGTTGCTATTTCTGCCAGTAGTATATCTTTTGTACAACTTGCTAAGATGGAGACGAAAACCTTACCATTAACGAATACGGATTTACCTATTGTAAGACTGGCCGATGTAGAGAAGAATCCTAATTTAATTCGAGAGAATTCCTCATATATTCGTAATGATATTGACTGGGGTAATAGGTATAGTTCTGATTGGAGCTTATTAGCACCAGTACAGTATGAATCAGATGAAAATGGTATTGTTCCGAATGAAATGTGGAAGGATGGTAGTGGAGCATATTCACCAAGTATTCGCACAATGGTTTATAAACTCAATTTTCCTTCTATTGCAGAGAAGCTGATTACTGATTTGATAAAAAGATATAGTCTTGAATATAAAGGTGGAGACTTTATTAAAATAGAGCATAGCGGTTTTGATATTTTAATTGTACATGAGGTAGATGCGTTTAAAGAAGTATTTGCTGCTAAAGGAAAAGCAGTAATGTATGTTAGATATTATGGATATGCGGATATAAATTCACTAATTGAAAGTACTGCATATAAGATTGATCTGGTTTCAAATTAGCATTCATTACAAAAATAAGTAGCAAGTAGGGCAAGTGGGGTCACACCAGACGACTGTCCACACTTGCACCCTACTGCGAAAGGATGAACCTAATTATGGATATAGAAAATATTCTTAATGTAACAACAAGAGAAGCGCTAAGGCGTTGGTTTCAGGATAATTGCAATATTGAAAAATGTTGCTGGGTAGTTGTAAGTATTTCTCCAAAACAAGACACTTTACTATATTTGGATGCAGTAGAAGAGGCGCTGTGTTTTGGGTGGATTGATAGCGTTAAAAAGAAAAATTCAAAGAATCAACTTGTTCAAAGATTATCCCCAAGAGCTAAAAAAATACATGGACCGAATTAAATAAAGAGCGAGTACGCCGTCTTGAAAAGCTTGGATTGATGACGGATGAGGGGAGAAAAGTGTTACCGGATATGAGCAGTAATGCGTTTATAATTGATGAGGTTATAGAGAAAAGGCTGAAAGAAGATGATCAAACATTTGAGAATTTCATGAAATTTCCTGAACTCTATAGGAGAATAAGAATAGACACAATCCGTCAGGTGAAGAATCAACCTGAATTATTTATTAAGAGGTTGGATAAATTTATAGATCATACAAAGCAGGGGAAGATGTATGGCGCATGGAATGATAATGGCCGCCTCAGTGAATATTAGGGAGAGAATTACAATATTTTTGTAGACATTCAATATGACTGAAGTAGAAAAAGTGCCACAGATTTTTAACTTTGAGAGCCCTATTAATTTTTATGTATAAATCCCTGGTGGCCATCGCTTCCCTTCACGTGGAAAAAATGAGGGGCGCATCGTTTGTATTCAGGTATTATGCAGAGTAATCTATCATTTAGGAAGTCAAATTATTTTGCCAGTTAGGAAGGGATAATAATGAATGAAAGAATAATGGTAGTAGAGGATGAACAAAAAATTGCTGATGCAATTGCATATGCCTTAAAAAGAGAAGGATACTCGGTGGAGGTTGTCTATAATGGTGCTGCTGCGCTGGAAAAGCTAAAGCAATTTTCTCCGAATGCTATTATTTTAGATGTGATGCTGCCAGGGATGGATGGATATGAGATTTTAAAAAGGCTTCCAGATAAAGGCTCCCTAGGTGTTATAATGCTGACGGCTAAAGAAGATATTGTTAATAAAATTCTTGGATTAGAGCTGGGGGCAGATGATTATATAATCAAGCCCTTTGATATGCGAGAGCTGCTGGCTCGATTGAGGTCGTTGTTAAGAAGGCTGCAGGCAGCAGGAGAAAAGCAGGCGGATGATCGCATTAAACTAAATGGTGTGGAGATTCATTTAAGTAAAAGAACAGCTTATGCAGGGGACAGATTGCTTGAGCTCACGCCCAAGGAATATGATCTACTGGCATTTTTGGTATCTAACCCCGATAGAGCCTATTCAAGGGAGCAGTTATTGGATTTGATATGGGGAATGGAATATGTGGGGGGCACCCGTACTGTGGATATACATATACAGAGGCTTAGAAAAAAGCTGGGGTCTGAATTTAACGAGCTCATACAAACCCTTCATGGAGTGGGCTATAAGGCCCTAGGAGGTTATGGTGAAAACAAGTATTAAAATAAAATTTAGTATTTTCTTAGGGATGCTATTACTACTCACGGTATTTATTTTAAGTCTTCTGGTGCTGCGGGGAATTGAATCAAATCAGCAGGCTGAGTATGAGGAGTATTTGGCACAGCAGGCGCAAAGAGCAAATATCTATTTTATGCAGACAATCTTATCTGAAGCAAATAAGGTGCCTGAAACCTTCCTGGCAACAAAGGGAGAGCAATTTGCAGAGGCACTGGAATTAATAAGTGGACAGCTTTTAGCATTGTATGACAATGAGGGTACATTAGTCAGCAGAAAGATAGCACATATGGATTCCCCTGATATTAGAAGGGCTCTAGGATTTGCCCTAACGAATAAAACTACTTATTTAGTGGAAGGGGACTCTCTATACTACCTGACGCCCTTGAAAGTAGGACGTGAACAGGTAGGGGTTGTACAGTTTTATTACTCGCTGGCAGGAGAACTTCGATTCTACAATCGCATCCGGCAGTTATTTATTAATATTGGGGTGGGGGTATTTCTTCTTAGCTTTATTTTAGCCTATTTTTATTTTAACTCCTTTGCCAATGGAATCATACAGCTGCAGAAAATGGTGGAACAGATCCGGAAGGGGCATTTTGATACCTATGTGCTTTCGCGCAAAGATGAAATTGGAAGCCTTAGCCAAGGGATCCATGGCATGAGC
>JBFNEZ010000152.1:0-9223 GCA_040797825.1 Thermotaleaceae bacterium
TGCTTGTACATTTTTGGAGAAGCAATCCAATCCTCCATATTACTTACCACATAATCTCCCCCTCGCATCAATTCTTCTACAAATACCTGAAACGGTGTATTCACATGTTTTACTGATTCTATTTCCAATGTTTTTCTTAAAACTTTCGTTTGAAAACTATGGCTAACGTACTTTGTATGTTATTCATTTTTAAAATAACATCCATTTTATTTCTGCTCTACCATTATCAAACACTATATTCCTTCTTATCTAGCTGTCTTTTCATTAATAACTTCATATGTAAAACTATCTAACTTAATACTCAGATTAATGACCTAAATATATCTTTCAATAACTTTAGACAAGTTGATCATACTCTTAGGCTAAAATTTTTATGCAACAAATTTAATATACAGGCAATTGCTAATATGCTCTATAGTTTCAAATATTTTTAAAATTAAAGTCATTTCATTAAAATTTCTTAAATATTTTTGATCCGCCCTTTTATATTATTACCTTTATTCTATAGCATCTTCCAGCATTTCTCAACTAATAATTCTATAATTTGACAAATATAAAAGACTATTCTGATTATTTATTGATTAAAAAATTAAGTAGACATATTCCCACAAACAGAAAGCCATTGAATGTCGTCTATACACTCAATGACTTAAGTTATTGATATTACTATATTCTGTTACCTTTCTAACTTCACGACCACCTTCACAATGCCTTGAGTGTGCAATAATGATGACCATCGCACCTGATACCTCCTTGGTGTCAAGATATATTTCCAAAAAATTCTGCACATCATTTCATTTTTGATTAATATCTACATCAATTATACATGACAACTTTCACATTTCGATATTTAATTTAGAAAACATAAAAGCTGCCAACAATAAAACCCCCAGTTATACTGAGGGCTTTAGTTTTAGAAACTTTCATAAAACAATTTTATTAGTTCTGCTTTTTTATTAAGAATTCGCCAATTGTTTTGCTTGTGACCTGTCTGTTGCCATCCAGATGTAGTCCAATCATAAAGTGCTTTCTATGTTGCGATTATTCACTTTGCCCATTCTTGTGCCTTAAAGTTACAAAATAATACAAAACACCTGCCAGAATAGGGAATATCGCCGTAAATCCAAACATCCCGCCATAGCCAAAAATTGTAGAAACAAATCCGGCCAGAACAGCTCCAATGCCGATTCCACCGTCAAAGCCGGTAAAAAATGTAGCGTTGGCCGCACCTGTTCTATCCTTGGGTACGTTTATAATCGCCATTGTCTGTAAGCTGGATTGTGCTGCACTAATTCCAATTCCATAGATTACTCCACAAATCAAAAATGTGACAAGGCTGTCGCCTACAGAAAGCAAAATCAGGGCGGCAGAAACCATGATAACACCCGGCCAGATGCCTGCGCCAAATCCTTTGTGGTCGATCAATTTTCCTAAAAAAGGTCGTGTAACCAGCATGGCAACAGCATATACAGTAAAGAATAGCCCAATCCCTTCAATGGACTTCTGCGCAGCATACAAAGCGATAAAAGTAATAATTGCGCCAAAAGTAATCGTGAAAAGAAGCATTATAGTGGAAGGCAGGATGGACTCCTTTGCATAGGGAGACATCCTTTTTTTCGTATGCTCCATCTGAGGCTTCTGGTATTTTATCAAGAACGCCAATATAATAGTGATTGACAAAAACGCCAGTGCCAACAGAATATTAGTCTGCATACCAAGTGACAAGGCAACAGCAGGTGATACTGCCATAGCAATGCTGCTAGCAAGACTGAAATAGCCCATGGACTCTGAAAAGCGGCTTTTTTCAATATTATCGGAAGCAACCGTACTGCAAGCAGTATTCGATACCCCCCACATCATTCCGTGTACAAACCGGATCACAAAGATAATGCTAACGATAGGAAAGAACCTGTATGCAGCCGTTGTTAAAAGCATACCAACAAGGCCAGCAATAAAGATTCCCTTTCTTCCATATCGGTCAAGAGCAAGCCCTGCAAAGGGTCTGACAAGTAAAGTGGCAATAGTCATAATCCCTTGCAGCCATCCCAAGAGATTGTCGGATGCGCCTAATGATTTCAGATAGGGTGGTAAGGCCGACGGAAAAAGTTGAAAAGCGAAAAACATGAAAAGGTTGGTGATTGTGATGATTGTAAAATTACATGTCCAAAGTTTCGATTTATTCATCTTCGTTACCGCCCCCTGCGTGCAATTCATTATTTGCTACAAAATTATTAAGAACCTTATTCATGAGGAACAAAAGCTGATTGCTTTCCGCTTTGGTCAATCCAATCTCAGCCACACGCTGGTTTTCCTCAAAAATTGCTTCAACAAAGGGGGCTTCTTTTCGTCCCTTATCGGTTAAGAACAAATGGTCAACCCGTCCGTCCTTTTCATCCTTCTCTTTCCTCACATATCCTTTGCTAACAAGATTCTTGACAGCTTTCGCTGTCGTAGATTTGCCAATATGCAAATGCTCGCTCACTTCCTTCTGTGAAATTCCCTCATAAAGAGAAATCACAAGAAAAAAATCGTATTGTCCATTCTTGATGTCCAATCCAGATAGCCTGTTACCCAAAAAAATCTGCATATTGCGGTAAATCGCTGCGTTTAGTTGTCCTATTCTGTGCATATGACCTCACCTTTCTAAATAGTTTCCTTTGCAACTATTATAACGAAAAATAGTTTCCTTTGCAACTACTTTGCGCAAAAATTCACTTGAATTTGAAATTACACAGATCATAGGGCGCAGCAATGACGATGCAGTATCTAAATAATATCGCTTCTTTCAATCAACACATTATTTTTATGTTTTCAATAACTGTAGATTTATTATAGTTTGACTCTGTTTTTACAATAACATTATAATTATCTGACTTTTCAAAAATAACTTTTTGATTAGAATTCAATAAAACTTTTATTCTGTTTCCTTCTTCTTCAGCTTTGTGCTCAAAAACTATATTTAGCAAATCAAAATCATAATCACTAAACTTGCCAAATATTATTATTTCACGAATACCTTTAATTCCATTTTCTGTAGAATTAGGATTCATTCGTTGATTCATAAAATTTCTCGTTTTCTCATCTTTTAGTTGCTGAAATCCAATTTGTAAAGGTACTTCACTAAAAAAAGGTAAGTAGGAATTTCTCCAAGGCATACGTTTTGTAAAAAGATTAAGAAAAAGTTTAATTTCTAACCACTCAGGTTCACTAATTTCAATTCCTTTTCCCCTTATATTTTTGTATAAACCTTCTATATTATCTACATCTAGCATCAAACATATCATACCTCTATGTCCTTTATTATATAAATTCGTCCATTTATGTACCCATCCACCACCATCAGGCTTCAATATATTTATCATCTCGAAATATTCGTTACCTATCCAAATATTGGAGGCCTTAAATCCACTGGTTCCTTTTCCATTTTCAGGTTTATATAATAATCCGGTTTTTCTTATCTCTTCAATAATTGAATTATCAGTTTGATACTTCGGATTTATATTTAGAACAATATGATCAATTTTCATTTTTACACCTCCAAATTCTTTATTATTTCATCAATTAGTTTTATTTGGATATCTACTGTACTTATCATATTTTCAATAACCAAGTATTGCACATTTTCTAAATCTGTGTGCTTTTCTTTAATACTAACTCCTTTTTCTATTGATTCTTTTACTTGAATAAGTTTGTCTTTTCTTTTGATTAACATATTCCTTTTTTCCTTATCATGAAATATGCTTAAACTGGAAAGTCCTATAAAAAAGTCATAAGAAAAGCTAATTTCTCCGGACTCAAGAGATTTTTTAGTTTCTTTTTCTCTAATCTCATAACCATATTCTGTAATTCTATAAATTGTTTTTTTCCTTTTACCAACACTTTGTACACTTTCAATTTCTATGGCACCTGATTTAAATAAAGAATTTACAGCATTTTGTATTGATCCAATCAAAATATTAGCCCAACGAACTGCATCAAATTGTTCCAACGCAGATTTAATATCATATACTGACATTGGTTGAATGTCTAAAAGGTTCAAAATAAGCAATTTTATCAAAGATATCACCCCTAAAAATAATAATCAAATTTGACTATAAGTAATTTTATCATAGTCAAGTTTGATTATCTTGTCAATATCTATTTACTTCTTAAGAATAAATTTATTTACACCACTATTTTTATTAAAAGCACCTCTTTTCCTATAAACATCATATTTCATCCTTGTGTTAACAATATTCGTTTTAGCATCATCTATAGCTTCCTTTACTGCTTCTACACAATAAACTATTCTATATTATTATCTATAGCATTTTTACAAAAACTCCTCCAATTTTTTTGGAGGAGTTAATCTGAAGTTTAGTATAATAATAATCCTATAATCCCCGAACCTATTGTCATGAGTATGGGATCAATCTTGTATTTATAAGAAAGCAGAAAAGCTAATCCGAAGATTGCCAAGCTTTTTAAGTCAATGAAGGCTCCTTTAGCCACCAGTATCGCGGCAGCAGCAACAAGTCCAATTGTTGCAGGTCTAAGACCTAAGAAGGCATTTTCAACATATTTATTGTTTTGAAACTTAAAGAAGAATCGAGTAATTATTAGCATTATGATTATTGAAGGTGTTACACATCCAAGTGTTGCAAGTGCAGAACCTAAAACTCCTGCAATCTTATAGCCTACATAAGTAGACATATTAATAGCAATGGGACCTGGAGTTATCTGTGAGATAGCAACCATGTCAACAAACTCTGAAACACTTACCCAGCTGTTTATTTCTACTACCTCTTGCTGCATCATGCTTAGCATTGCATACCCTCCGCCAAAGCTAAACAATCCAATTTTAAAAAAGGTTAAAAATAATTTTAAAAATATCATTCTGCTCCTCCTACCTTTGCCTTTTTATATAAAATTCCTGAAACGGCTGCTGTTATTATTATGATTACAGGTGTAATTTTAGCAAAGGCTACAAGCAAAGCAACTGCTATTGGTATAATGATAGATTTCCTATTTATTTTTGAGCTTTTGCTCATATTTATCACAGGAACTGCTATAAGTGCCACTACCGCTGGTCTTATTCCCTTGAATATTCTTTCCACAATTAGGCTATCCTTTATGCCTACAAAAATAGATGCTACTATAAGGATTATTAAAAATGAAGGTAAGACAGAACCTAGAGTTGTAGCAATCACTCCTTTGATGCCTGATATTTTATAGCCTACAAAAACTGAAGTATTCACTGCAACTGGACCTGGTGATGACTGTGCAAGGGCTAGCATATCAAGATATTCTTGTCTTTCAATCCATTTCTTTTTCTCCACTACTTCTTTTTCTATAAGGGGTAACATAGCATAGCCTCCACCAATGGTGAAGGTCCCTATTTTAAAGAAGCATAAAAACATTTCAAAATATTTTTTCATTAAAACACCACCATAAATAGTTCATTATATAAACTAAGCTATTATTCCTTTTATTGTAGTAACTTCTAATCCTTTTTCTCTTAAAGCTTCTACAAAAGGATTAATTCCAACTGCATCACTAGCTATATGGCCTGACACTATAATATTACCTTTATTTTCTTGTTTAAGTTTTATATAGTCGGAATAAGAAATATGAATATATATGACTGTATCTACTCCGTTTTCAAAATATGCATTTGCAACTCCATATCCTCCATTCGTATAAGTACCATGTGCAACTACACTTTTTCCTGATATTTTATTTTCATCACCTACAAGTAACTCAACTTTCGTTCTTGCAGCCTGCATTTCTTTAAAGCTGCTTAATGCTTTTACAATGTCCTTAAGTGTGGCATTTTCATCATTACAGACTTCATCAACCTTCTGCTGCATCAATCTTCTTCCTATTTCATCCAATGGCTGATGAATATTTAAAAATGGCATCTTAAGCATTTTTGCCACAGATATCGTATCATCATAATTTTTCCCTTGGACAGATATTCTCAATTCCTCATATTTATTCTCTATTGCCTTTCTTGCCGTATCTTCAGGTACTCCATATTTTTTCATTATCTTTACATGATCTTTATAAACCTCATAGGCATTGATGATATTTGCCTGAGGATGATGTGCTATTACGGCATCGTATCCGTTAGCCTTAGCATAATATAAATCCGAACTATCTATATCTATACCAAAAAGTACCTTTTTTATTTCATTACCCTTCACATAGATTTCTGAATCCGAAGGTATATAGTCAAACCCTGCCATTTCCAGTGCTAAGTTCATTATCTCATTTGTGTTCATATTCTCGTCCTCCTATTAAATGTTGTGGCAGGCTACTCTATGTCCGCCTCTCACATCTTTTAATTCTGGTTCAATTTCACTACATATATTGCTTTTTTTATAGCATCTATTATAAAACCTACATCCTTTAGGAATATTTATAGGACTTGGTATCTCACCTTCAAGCTTTATTCTTTCTTTTTTATCCCTTGGATTAGGTGAAAGAATTGCTGATAAGAGAGCCTTTGTATATGGATGCTGAGGTTTTTCAAATAAATCGTTCTTATTAGTCATCTCAACTATTTTCCCTAAATACATAACAGCGATATTATCACTAATATGTTTTACTACTGCTAAATTATGTGCTATAAACAAATATGTCAGGTCAAACTCATCCTGTATATCCTGCAAAAGATTTATGATTTGAGACTGTATGGAAACATCCAAAGCAGAGATAGGCTCATCACATACAATAAGCTTCGGATTGCAGGCAAGAGCCCTTGCAATACCAATTCTTTGTCTTTGTCCTCCGCTGAATTCATTTGGATATCTATTATAAGCTCTTGCTCCTAGTCCTACCACATCTAGAAGATCATTAATTCTTTTTTCTCTTTCCGGACCCTTTGCGATATGGTTGACATCAATAGCTCGTCCAATTATATCTCCAGCAGTAAGCCTTGGATTTAGGGAAGAATACGGATCCTGAAATATTATTTGCATATCCTTTCTTTTTTTCCTCAATTGAGATTTAGTTAAAGATGCTATATCTTCTCCATCAAAATTTATAGTTCCTTCAGTTGGTTCTATTAGTCTAAGTACAGTTCTTCCCGCTGTTGATTTACCGCAGCCCGATTCTCCAACCAAGCCCAATGTCTCCCCTTTTTCCAATTTAAATGAAACCCCATCTACTGCCTTTACGTAATCTAGGGATTTGTTAAAAAAACCTTTCTTAATAGGGAAGTATTTCTTTAAATCTTTTACCTCAAGTAAAGCATCATTTGATTTACCCATTAAACCACCTTCTAACCTACATATTTATGACATCTTACAAAGCTATTATTTACTTTTACTAATTCAGGCTCTTGTACTAAACATCTATCACTTTTTTTACTGCATCTTTCTGCAAATCTACATCCATTAAAATCTAAACTAACATTAGGAAGATTTCCTTCAATTGACTTTAATCTCTCACCCTTCATATCAAGTGTTGGTATAGAATCTAGTAAGCCCTTCGTATATGGATGAAGTGGATTATCATACAGGTCAAGGGTAGTGCCATATTCCATTATCTTCCCAGCATACATTACTATTATATTATCTGCTACATCAGCTACTACTCCTAAATCATGTGTTATGATAAGGACAGACATATTCAATTTGTTCTTCATTTCTTTAATTAAATCTAATATTTGTGCTTGTATGGTTACATCCAGAGCTGTAGTAGGCTCATCAGCTATTAGTAGCTCAGGGTTGCATGAAAGTGCCATGGCAATCATTACTCTTTGTCTCATACCACCACTCATATTATGCGGATAATTATCCATCCTGGTCTCTGGTGAAGGTATACCAACCATTTTTAGAGCTTCTATTGCTTTATCTCTTGCTTCCCTTTTAGTTACTTTTTGGTGTATCATAATTGCTTCTATCATTTGATTGCCAATTGTGAATAAAGGATTCAAAGAAGTCATTGGATCTTGAAATATCATTCCTATCTTTCGACCTCTTATCTCTCTCATTTCACTTTCCTTCTTAGAAAGTAAATCTTCACCATTAAATTCAATGGAGCCGGATATAATCTTCCCTGGTGGATGTGGAACTAGCCTCATGATTGAGCGGGCAGTGACACTTTTGCCACTACCCGACTCACCTACAATGCCTAATGTTTCACCCTTAGATATTGTGAAGCTAATTCCATCAACTGCAGGTACGACCCCATCAACTGTAAAAAAGTGAGTATTTAAATCCTTTACTTCTAACAGTTTCTTAGTCATATTATCACCTATTCCATATATGCATTGTTTAATAAAAATTGGTCTGTTGATTCAAGTGTTATTCCCTTTAAGTTGCCTCTTGTAGCCAAAGTAACATTACCATGATATAGTGGTATCCAAATTGCTTCTTCTGTAAATTTAATATTTGCTTCTCTTAAATAGGATTCTCTTTGGGTTTGATCTATAGTAGTTCTAGTCTTTAAAATGAGAGCATCTCCTTCAGGGTCATTATATCCAGTACGGTTTGAACCGCCTATATTACCTGAATAGAACTGTGGAAATAATAATTCAGCACCATCTCCTGTTACATTTGCCCAGCCGCCTAGCATCATTTCATGTTTCATTTCCTTTGTATATGTCAAATAAGACGCCCAATCCATTGTGTTTAAAACTACTTCAACCCCAATTTTCTTAAGTTGTGCTTGAACAAATGGAGCTATTTTAGTATAGGTATCTGTATTTCCTAGTGTAAGTACTACCTTCAAGCCGTCTGGATAGCCAGCTTCTGCTAATAATTGCTTTGCCCTATCTATATCATAATCATGTCCATGTCCTTCGATTTCTTCGTTATATCCTATAAGCTTTGGTCCTATAATCCCCTTTGATTTATATCCAAGTCCATTTAAGGTTGGTATATATTCATCTACATTGATGGCACTAGCAATTGCTTGTCTAATTTTTACATTATCAAATGGCTTTACACTAACATTAAATCCTAGATAAGTAATATAAGTTCCACCTATTTCAGTTACTGTAATATCAGAATTACTTTTTAGTCTGTCAAGATGCTCTGGCGGTATTCTAGTAAGCATATCTGCTTCTCCAGTTTCTAGCATTGAAACTGCTGTTGACATTTCAGGTACTACCTTAAATGTTACAGAATCTAATTTTGGAGTTCCTGCCCAATAATTCTCATTTTTTACTACAGTTACATGATCACCTGAAACCCACTCTTTAAATTGAAAAGGACCAGTTCCCGCACCCTTAGGT
>JBFNEZ010000153.1:0-9179 GCA_040797825.1 Thermotaleaceae bacterium
TTTTTATTATTTTGCTACATCATTGCAAAAGCCCTACAGTCTCTTGCACAATGGAGGCATACCTGGGCGCAGTGTTGAGATTCTGGGTCTGGAAATTTGGCACATTCTACGGCACATAGCTCACAGATACAGGCACATAAACCAGCTGTTATTTTAGCAGAACAACTAGTTCGTGCAATGTATTTTGCAGTGATTCCACACATATCTGCACAATCCCTCAAGAGCTGAAGCTGAACTACCCGATATTGTACATCGTAGCGATATTTCATATACATGGTCATGTGTTCGCACATCACTTCACAGTTTTGAAGGGAGGCCAAAACCTGCTGCGTAGATGGAAGTGTTTTGGGAGGGTCCAACGGTATATTTTCTACAGGATGACTAGACATAAAAAAACCCCTTTCTATGGAAAATTAAATCTCTGTTATCACTATATTCAGAAGTATTTTAGAGTGTGTAAGATACAGGACAATAAAATTCTTTAATTTTTACTAAAATTTTTACTGAAAATTTATAGAAGAACGATAGAAAAACGACTAAGAATTCCATAAAAAGTTAAAAAACAATTTTCATTTTCGACTAATTAATAGTAAAAAATAGAAAAAACCCATGTATTTGGACAATTCTTATAAGTTAAGAGAAAAATAGATGGAGGATTCTATAGAAGATAAAAAAGAAAAATTTAACAATATTTCCTAAAATATGTAAAAAATATATTGACGTAAAATTAAATTTTTAGTAAAATTTAACCAGAAGTGGAAAACGATTTCAAAATTATATGGAAATTGTAAAAGGGGGAAATGTGTATGAAAAAAATACTAGCCTTTATGCTAGCATTGACACTGGTATTTACACTAGGGGCTTGTGGATCAAAACCAGCAGAAACACCAGCTGGGGGAAGTGATGCTGGGCTGCCTAAGATAGGCGTAACCATTTACAAATTCGATGACAATTTTATGTCCTTTGTACGTCGTGCCATTGAAACCAGTGCTAAAGATAAGGCGGATCTTATCCTAAATGACTCCCAAAACAATCAGGCAACGCAGAATGAACAAGTAGATATGATGATTTCCAAGGGGGTTAAGTCCTTGGCAATTAATCTAGTAGATCCACAAGCAGCACCTGCAATTATTGAAAAAGCAAAGGCTGCAGACCTTCCTGTAGTGTTTTTCAATAAAGAGCCTGATGCAAGTGCACTGGCAAGCTATGATAAGACATGGTATATCGGTACTACTTCATCAGAGTCTGGGATAATGCAAGGAAAGGTAGTAGCCGATGCATGGAAAGCCAACCCGGACTGGGATAAAAACGGAGATGGAAAAATTCAGTATGTATTATTAAAGGGTGAACCAGGTCATCCTGATGCAGAAGCCCGTACAAAATTCGTTATAGAAGAAGTTAAACATTCGGGTATTGAGGTTGAAGAATTAGAGCTTCAAACAGGTATGTGGGACAGTATAAAAGGAAAAGAACTGGTAGATGCATGGCTGGCAAAACATGGGGATAAGATTGAATTTGTCATTGCCAACAATGATGCCATGGCTTTGGGTGCTATCTCTTCCCTTAAGGCAAATGGATATTTTGAAAATGATAAGTTTATGCCAGTGGTAGGTGTAGATGCTATTCCCGATGCCCTAGAGCAAATTAAAGAGGGATTGATGGTAGGTACTGTACTAAATGACGCTAAAAATCAAGGGCAAGCCACATTGGATGTAGCTTTAAATGTTGCCAATGGAAAGGATCCTTTAGAAGGAACTTCCTGGAAGCTAGATGATAAAAAAGCTGTACGTGTTCCCTATGTAGGTATTACCTTGGACAATATTAAAATCGCAGAGGAAGCATATAAATAAATCTAAAAATTTCAATAAAGACAAGGATGCAGCTGCATCCTTGTTTTTCAGATATAGATATAGAGCGAGGTGATACCTATGGCTAAGGCAGATATCAATAATAGTGAAGACTATCTGCTGGAAATGATTAATATTTCTAAAGAATTCCCTGGAGTGAAGGCTCTAGACGCTGTACAGCTAAAGGTTAGGAAGGGCAGCGTACATGCATTAATGGGAGAAAATGGTGCAGGTAAATCTACACTAATGAAATGTTTGTTTGGGATCTATTATGCAGATGAGGGAGAAATCTATCTGGAAGGAAAGCGTGTAAACTTTACTTCTGCAAAAGAAGCCCTTGATAATGGGGTATCCATGGTACATCAGGAATTAAATCAAGTGCGGCAACGGAATATTATGGATAATATCTGGTTGGGTCGTTATCCTCAAAAAGGAATATTCGTTGATGAGGAAAAGATGTATTTAAGTACCAAGAAAATATTTGAGGAATTAGATATTCACCTAGATCCTCGGGAAAAGGTTGAAAGGCTATCGGTATCTGAGATGCAGATGGTAGAAATTGCAAAGGCTGTTTCCTATCACTCTAAAATAATTGTGATGGATGAACCTACTTCTTCTCTAACAGAAAAAGAAGTAAATCATTTATTTAAAATCATCAATGGTTTAAAAGGAAAAGGTGTAGGAATTATCTATATTTCGCATAAAATGGAAGAAATTCTCCAGATATCTGATGAAGTCACTGTAATGCGAGATGGTAAATGGATTGCTACAAAAGCTGCCAAGGAACTGACTACAGATATGATTATTAATCTAATGGTTGGCCGAGACTTGACCCATCGGTTTCCAGAAAAGAATAATCAACCTGGAGAAACCATTTTGAAGGTGGAGAATTTGACAGCAGCCTACGAACCCTCTATTGAAAATATTTCTTTTGAATTGAGGAAGGGAGAAATCCTTGGAATTGCAGGTTTAGTGGGAGCAAAACGGACAGATCTTCTTGAATCTCTGTTTGGTATCAGGCATATTCAATCGGGAAAAATTTATTTGCACGGAAAAGAAATCAGAAATGATTCCCCTCAAACAGCCATTAAAAATGGATTTGCATTGGTAACCGAAGAACGACGTACTACTGGTATTTTTGGGATGCTTGATATAAACTTGAATGCCATTGTTGCCAATCTAGGCACTTATTCTAACCAATTTGGCTTTGTTCATGAGGAGACTTGTGAAGCAGATACCCAGTGGGTGATTAACAGTATGAGCGTGAAAACACCATCTCAAAAAACCATTATCAGTTCTCTTTCTGGGGGAAACCAACAAAAAGTAATTATTGGTAGATGGCTGCTGACACAGCCGGAAATTCTTATGTTAGATGAACCGACACGAGGCATTGATGTAGGTGCCAAGTATGAAATCTACCAACTTATGATCGAATTGGCAAGAAAGGAAAAAGGAATCATTATGGTCTCTTCTGAGATGTCGGAACTATTAGGCATTACCGATAGAATTCTTGTAATGAGTAATGGACGGCTTGCAGGCATAGTTGAAACAAAGAACGGCACACAAGAGGAAATTTTGCGCCTATCAGCCAAGTTTTTATAGGATAAGGAGAGTGATGAGGAAATGAATCCAGTGAGAAGATTGAATAAAAACGATGTGGGCACTTGGATGATGAATAATGCCATATTTATTGTTCTGATTGTTTTGCTGCTTGTGATCATCACCATTTCTCCCGATTTTGTTACCATAAATAACTTTCGAAATATTTTAACACAGGCATCAACCCGCAGTATTATTGCTTTGGGGGTTGGCGGAATCATTATACTGCAAGGAACAGATCTTTCTGCAGGACGTATCGTCGGTTTATCAGCGGTTATCTCTGCTTCCTTATTGCAGGCACCTACCTATGCTTACCGCATGTATCCTGATTTACCTGCTCTACCAATTATTCTGCCCATTGTGTTGGCAGCAGTAGTGGCTGCTATTTTCGGTTTGATCAACGGATTTGTTATTGCTAAACTCAATGTGACACCTTTTATTACTACATTAGGTACTCAGATTATTATTTATGGTGTAACCTCTATTTATTTTGATAGACCGCCCTATGGTGCACAGCCAATTGGTGGCCTAGATCCGAGATATATGCGATTTGCTCAGGGGAATATCAATCTAGGAGGTTTTAAATTGCCATATCTTGTAATTTATGCTACCATAGTAACAGTTTTGATATGGATTTTATGGAATAAAACACGATTTGGCAAAAATATTTATGCAGTTGGCGGAAATCCAGAAGCGGCAGTGGTTTCTGGTGTAAGCAAAATGAAAACCATATTGATTGTATTTACCTTAGCTGGTTTTTTGTATGGCTTTGCAGGAGCACTGGAAGCAGCCCGTGTAGGCAGTGCTACCAACAATACAGGGAATATGTATGAGTTAGATGCCATTGCAGCTTGTGTAGTAGGGGGCGTTTCCTTTAGTGGTGGTATCGGTACAGTTTCTGGTGTTGTTACAGGGGTGTTAATTTTCCAGGTAATTAACTATGGTCTAGCATTCATTGGTGTAAATCCCTATTTGCAATATATTATAAAGGGTTTAATTATTGTTACAGCTGTGGCTATTGATACCCGCAAGTATATAAAGAAAAAATAAGTAATGCTAGGCGTATACAGAAATACATGGAGGGATTTCAATGAATATGAATCATTTGTTAGATCAATTTGCAGAAATATTTCAGCCTGAAGGGAAAATTCATACTTGTTTTGCACCAGGTCGTGTAAATTTAATTGGTGAACACACAGACTACAATGGAGGCCATGTTTTTCCCTGTGCACTCAGCTTCGGCACCTATGGAATTGCTTCTAAAAGGGAGGACAAAAAGCTTCGATTCTACTCAGAAAATTTTAAACACCTAGGAATTATTGAAACGGATATAGAAAATATAGTTTATGATACAAATCATAACTGGGCAAATTATCCCAAGGGCATCATAAAAACCTTCCAGGAAGCTGGGTATAAAATTGATGAAGGCTTAGAATTGTTTTTTTATGGAAATATACCCAATGGGGCAGGCCTATCTTCCAGTGCATCGATTGAATTGGTTACAAGTATAATTTTAAGCGTGATTTTTGAGCTAGAAATAGATAAAATAGAAATGATAAAGCTCAGTCAAAAATCAGAAAATGAGTTCAATGGTGTCAACTGTGGCATTATGGATCAATTTGCCTGTGGCATGGGGAAAAAAGATCATGCTATTTTATTAGATACCCACACCTTATACTATGAATATGTGCCTCTCAAGCTACAAGGGATTTCTATTGTAATTGCAAATACAAACAAAAGAAGAGATTTGGCAGTATCTAAGTACAATGAGCGTCGAAATGAATGTGAGCGGGCTTTAAGAGCGCTGCAGCAGGAACTAGAGATTGTATCTCTAGGAGATTTGACAGAGTATATATTTGAACAAAATCAATATCTGATAAAAGATGAAATAGAAAGAAAAAGAGCCAAACATGCAATTTATGAAAACCAGCGCACGATTAAAGCAGTAAAAGCTTTATCCCATGGACATATTTTGCGTTTTGGAGAATTAATGAATGAATCCCATGTATCGTTGAGAGATGATTATGAAGTAACAGGGGTGGAATTGGATACATTGGTGTCAGCTGCTTGGAGAAATGGTGCCATTGGAGCCAGGATGACTGGAGCGGGTTTTGGTGGCTGCACAGTAAGTCTGGTTCATGAGAAAGATCTGGATACTTTTATTCAAAGAGTAGGAAAGGAATATGCAGATAAAATTGGATATCCAGCTGCTTTTTATGTAGCTTCTACCGATGATGGAGCAAGAGAAATTTAATTCTATATATAGGAGGATATTGTATGGCCGTTTTGGTATGTGGTGGAGCAGGATATATTGGCTCCCATTGTGTCTATGCATTACTGGATAAGAAAGAAGATGTGATTGTTGTTGATAATTTGCAAACTGGGCATTTGGATGCTATTTGCAAAGATGCCAAATTTTATCAAGGGGATATTCGAGATAGGGAGTTTTTAGATAGAATATTTAGAGAAAATGAAATTGATGCTGTTATACATTTTGCTGCCAGCTCATTGGTCGGGGTCAGTATGCAGGAGCCCTTAGCCTATTATGATAACAATGTCTATGGTACCTTGGTTTTATTAGAGGTGATGCATCAACACCATGTAAAAAAGATAGTTTTCTCATCTACTGCTGCCACTTATGGAGAGCCAGAAAATATTCCTATCTTAGAAACTGATAAAACAAATCCAGCAAATCCCTATGGAGAAACAAAACTAACTGTGGAGAGAATGCTGAGATGGGCAGACCATGCCTATGGACTAAAGCATATTGTATTAAGATATTTTAATGTGGCGGGTGCCCATGACAGCGGCTTAATTGGTGAAGATCATTATCCCGAAACCCACCTGATTCCCTTAATATTACAAGTGCCATTAAGGCAAAGAGAACATATTACCATCTATGGTGAGGATTATGAGACCCATGATGGGACCTGCATTCGTGATTATATCCATGTAATGGATTTAGCGGATGCTCATATATTGGGCTTAGATAAACTGAGACAGGGATCAGAAAGTGTTGTTTACAATTTAGGCAATGGTGAAGGTTTTTCTGTCAAAGAAATGATAGAGGCAGCCAGAAAGGTAACAGGACATCCTATTCCAGCTTTGATAGGAGAAAGAAGGGCTGGAGATCCTTCTAAACTGATCGCATCCAGTGCAAAGGCTCAAAGAGAGTTAGGGTGGAGTCCTAAATATAAGGAGATTGAAGAAATTATTGCATCAGCTTGGAAATGGCATAAAAAGCATCCTCAAGGATTTGAGAAATAAGGGAGTGATTGGCTGTGAATGTCCATAGAGAAATCAAGCGCCTCATTCACTATGGAATTGAAAAGAAACTGATATACCCTGCAGATGAAGTCTATGTAATCAATAGAATCCTTGAAGCACTTAAAGAAGACACTTACGAAGCCGTGGAGATAGAAAGAGAATTCCTAGGGGATCCCCAACCGATACTGGATAATCTATTGGATTATGCCTATGAAAAGGAGCTTTTGGAAAATAACAGCATAACCTATCGAGATTTATTTGATACACGCATCATGGATTGTTTAATGCCGAGACCGAGCGAATTAATTAGAAGATTCTATGAAGATTATAGACAATCGCCAGAAAAAGCAACAGAGAATTATTATCAACTATCAAAGGCATCTAATTATATACGGACACAGAGAATTGATAAGAACATAGGCTGGAAGACAGCTACCAGCTTTGGTGAATTGGAGATTACTATCAATCTTTCTAAGCCAGAGAAGGATCCAAAAGCCATTGCCGCAGCAAAGAAGGTGAGCTCAACAGATTATCCCAAATGCTTATTATGTAAAGAAAACGAAGGCTATAGCGGGCGGGTTAACCATCCTGCAAGGCAAAATCATAGAGTGATTCCTATTGAGTTATGTCAGGAGGAATGGTTTCTTCAATTTTCTCCCTATGTGTATTATCATGAGCACTCCATCATATTTAAAGGAAGCCATGAGCCTATGAGGATTACAAAAACAACCTTTGATAGATTGTTGGACTTTGTGAAGAAGTTTCCCCATTACTTCATTGGTTCCAATGCAGATTTGCCTATTGTAGGAGGATCTATTTTATCCCATGATCATTTTCAAGGGGGAAGATATACCTTTCCTATGGAATTAGCGCCAACTTTAAAAAAAATGAAGGTAGAAGGTTTTGAGGACATATCCATTGGTATTTTAAAATGGCCCCTATCGGTGATTCGCATAGAAGGTCAAGATAGACATCGGTTAGCAGTATTGGGAGAGGTTATTTTAGAAAAATGGAAAGATTATGATGCGCCACAGATAGATATTCAATCTCGTACAGCTGGAGAACCCCATAATACCATTACACCAATTGCCAGATATAAGGAGGAAAAATATCAACTGGATCTGGTACTAAGGAACAACCGTACCAGCAAAGAGCATCCATTGGGGATTTTTCATCCCCATCAAGATGTCCATCATATTAAAAAAGAAAATATTGGGTTAATAGAAGTGATGGGTTTAGCTGTATTGCCCGCCAGATTGATGGAAGAGTTGGAATTAATTAAAATATGTCTTCAAGAGAAGAAAAAAATCACCCAGTATAGGGAACTTTCCAAACATAGGGAATGGTTTGAATACCTGCAGAAGAAGTATACCTCTGAAAATATAGATTTTGATCCGGTGTTAAGAGAAGAGGTAGGAAAGGTGTTTGAGCGAATCCTGTGGGATGCAGGTGTATTTAAGCAGGATGCAGAAGGGCTCGCTGCCTTTGAAGATTTTATAAACTGCTTATAAAGGAGAAAAATCTATGATTGAATTGAGCCATGGCTTTCATATAGGAAATCAGGAAGCAAAAGAAATTACCTTAAGAAACCGGGAGGGGATGATAGTCAAACTATTAAATTATGGTGCTGCTATTCTTGAAATATTGGTTCCTGATAAAGATGGTCAATGTGAGAATATTGTTTTGACCCATGAATATATGGAAGATTACATAAAAAACCCCTCCTACTTTGGTGTGACTGTTGGAAGAACTTCAGGACGCATTGCCCAAGGTATGTTTACCCTGGATGGAGAGCGTTATTTCTTAGAAAAGAATTTCGGTATTCATCATGGGCATGGTGGCAGAAGAGGGTTTAGTCATCGGTTATGGGACTATTTTATTGAGGAAGAAGGGGGAAGTAGTCGGGTGATCTTCCAATATGAGAGTAGAGATATGGAAGAAGGCTATCCTGGAAATCTTAAAGGAGAAGTGACCTACACTTTGATGGCCAAAAATGAACTTCTTATAGAATATGGGGCCATCAGTGACAAAAACACACTATGCAATTTAACCAATCATTCCTATTTTAACCTATCGGGAGATAATAAGCGAAAAATCACCGATCAAATCCTTTGCATTCGATCAAAATCTTTTCTAGAACTAGATGAGAATCTAATCCCAACAGGAAAATCCATTCCCGTTCAAAATACACCTATGGATTTTAGAGAACCAAAGAAAATAGGGGAAGTTATAGCGTGTACTCATGAGCAATTGAAGCGAGCTGGTGGATACGATCATCCGTGGCTTCTTGAAGATAGAGAAAATCAAATTGAAATGATAGATCGAAATAGTGGCAGAAAACTAAGTATTTCCACCACTTATCCCAGTGTGGTGATCTATAGCTATAATTTTCCTAATCAAGAAAGATTAAAGAGCGGTAGAAGGGGAAGTAAATTCGATGGAATTTGTTTTGAGACCCAATATGAG
>JBFNEZ010000154.1:0-9076 GCA_040797825.1 Thermotaleaceae bacterium
AGAATGGATGCAGTTTATTTTGATACAGTAGACGAAGCAAAGAAATATGTTTTAAGCTCAATTGACAAGGAGCGATGTGTAGGCATTGGAGGATCTATTACTGTTCAAGATATGAACCTTTATGAAGCATTAAAGGAACAGGGAAATGAAGTTATATGGCATTGGCAAGAATCTACACCAGAAGGTAAAGCCGCCGCTCTTGGGAAAGCAGGAAAAGCAGATGTATACTTAACCAGTACGAATGCTTTGACTCTTACAGGTGAACTTTTCAATGTAGATGGTGTAGGCAATAGAGTTACGTCTATGATTTTTGGCCCTAAAAAAGTAATGATACTTTGCGGGATCAATAAAATCTGCAGAGATGGGATTGATGCATTAGACCGTCTGAGAAAGCAAGCTGCTCCGCCTAATACAAAGAGGTTGAATAGAAAAACACCCTGTGCTGTGACTGGAGAATGCGCAGACTGTGATTCTCCAGAAAGAATCTGTAATGTTACAACAATTATACATAAAAAGCCTAGTCAGATGGAAATGGAAGTTGTGATTATTGGAGAAAATATGGGTTATTAAAAAATTAGTGTAAAAAAATAATGTGCTAGGGCACATTATTTTTTTTTTGCAGTCGGCAATAATAAGTTTATCTTAGAAAGAACTTTACAAAAAATAGTACTTAATATACAATATTCTACGCATAGGGAAAATTTGTTGTATTGGGGAGACGTAACATGGAAGCATATTTTGACAATAGTGCTACAACGAAGCCGCGACAAGAGGTTGTAGAAACCATATTGGATGCATTAACCCTTCACTATGGAAATCCTTCTTCATTACATCGGAAGGGTGTAGAAGTAGAAAAACGGATTAAAGGTGCAAGGAAAAGTGTGGCTAAATTAATGGCAGCAAAGGAAACAGAGATTGTTTTTACTTCTGGAGGGACAGAGTCCAATAATATGGCTATTTTGGGAACTGTTCTTGCGAATCAAAGAAAAGGAAATAAAATTATCACAACTAGAATAGAGCATCCATCGGTATTAAATGTTTTTAAATATTTGGAAACCAAGGGTTTTGAGGTTTCTTATATTGATGTAGATATGCATGGCAAAGTGCAGATGGAACAATTAGAGCAAAGTATTGATGAAAACACCATCCTTATCAGTATGATGCATGTAAATAACGAGGTAGGTACTGTACAGCCTGTAGAAACCATAGGGAAAATGATAACTAAGTTAAAGAATAAGCCCATTTTTCATGTAGATGGCGTACAATCCTTTGGAAAGTTGAAAATACTGCCTGGAAAATTAGGCATGGACTTATTTTCTGTAAGCGCTCATAAATTCCATGGTCCAAAAGGAATTGGGGCACTATATATAAAGAGAGGAACAAAGCTTATTCCTACCTTCTATGGAGGCGGACAAGAAATAGGAGCTCGCCCAGGCACTGAGAATGTTTCTGGAATTTTAGGATTAGGTACTGCAGCTGAGCTTGTGGGAAAAGAATTGGATGAGAATATTGAAAAAATGTGCTTATTAAGAAAACATCTGCTAAATGGAATTGTAACAGAAATTAAGGATATAAAAGTGAATGGAGCCTCAATAGAAGAAAGTGCACCTCATATATTAAATGTAAGTTTTCTAGGAATCCGAGGGGAAATACTGCTGCACAGCTTGGAGCAAGATAATATTTATGTGTCTACAGGCTCTGCTTGTTCCTCAAAAAAATCTAATCATAGCCATGTTTTAAAAGCTATGGGGTTGACTGAGAAAGAGATTGAAGGGGCTATCCGATTTAGTCTATCCTACAGCAATACTTTTGAAGAAGTAGGGTATGTAGTAGAGCGTTTAAAGAAACATGTGGTAGAATTACGAAAGATTATGATGAGGTGATAGTTATGAAGAAAATTTTAATTATTCGATATGGAGAAATAGCCCTAAAAGGATTAAATAAATCTTACTTTGAATCAAAACTAATGGGTCACATAGAGCGAAATTTAAAATTGCTGGGTAAGACAAAGGTTTATAAATCTAATGGATTAGTTTTCGCAGATATTCAAAATTTAGATGAGGATGAGGCCATTGAGCAAGTCACCAAAGTATTTGGCATTGTCTCTGTAAGTCCAGCATATACCTTTGAAATAGATATGGATCAAATTTATCAAGCAGCTTTGGAACATACCCGTCAACGAATTCAAGAAGGTGGCTATAAAACTTTTAAAGTAGAGAGCCGAAGAGGAAACAAGCAATTTCCAATGAATTCACTGGAAATCGCTAGAGAAGTGGGTGGTTACATTCTGTCTAGAGTAGAGGATTTAAAAGTGAATGTACATAACCCAGAGTTGGTTATCCATGTAGAGATTAGGGATAAAGCTTATATTTATTCAAAACGTGTACAGGGGCTGGGGGGACTGCCTTTAGGTACTAATGGAAAGGCAATGTTGCTGCTATCAGGAGGTATTGACAGTCCAGTAGCAGGTTGGATGGTTGCAAAAAGAGGTGTTCTAATCGAAGCGGTTCATTATCATAGTTACCCTTTTACCAGTGAACGGGCAAAGGAGAAAGTCGTAAATTTGACTAAGATATTGTCCCAATACTGCGGAACTATAAGAATGCATTCTGTTAACTTACTTCCTATACAGAAAGAAATCAACGAAAAATGTCCTCCAGAGGAAATGACCATTCTCTCAAGAAGATTTATGATGAAAATTGCAGAAAGGATAGCTATTCAATCGGAATGCAATGGACTCATTACAGGAGAGAGTATCGGCCAAGTGGCAAGTCAAACAGTGCAAGGGTTAACGGTTACCAATGCAGCTGTATCCATGCCTGTTTTTCGTCCTTTAATTGCTACTGATAAAACAGATATTATAGAAGTTGCAAGGAAAATAGGAACCTTTGAAACATCAGTTTTACCTTATGAAGATTGTTGTACAGTTTTTCTTCCAAAGAGGCCAGTGACTAAACCAAAGTTGGAAAGAATTCTACAATCAGAAAACAAGCTAGATATTGAAGGACTTATTCAGGAAGCTATTGATAATATGGAAATTATGGAGATAGAAGCTGAAGATTAAAAACAAATATAAAAGGGGGAGTGTGGTATGGGCAAGTTTTTAATGCGTTGGTTTGTAAGTGCACTATCTATTTACATTACAGCAAAATTATTCCAAAACCTTTACATTTCCGATTTTGGTACAGCCATGATAGCTGCAGTCATTCTAGGTGGAGCAAATATGTTTATGAAGCCTATTATTTTTTTATTTACCTTACCCATTAATGTTCTTACTTTAGGGCTGTTCACCTTTGTTGTAAATGGTATTGTATTGAAGTTAGCGGCAGTTTTTGTACCTGGGTTTACAGTTAATGGTTTTTTTGGAGCTATCTTAGCATCCATCGTATTGAGCATCGTACATATGATTCTTAGTGGTGTGTTCGGTCTAAAAAAAGATTAGATTGGTTGGAAAACCAATCTTTTTTCATTTATGACAAAAGTAGCTATTTTTCATCGAAGGAAAATTAGCCACATAGAAGAATATATAAAAGATAAGGCATAGAGGAGGGATTATATTGCATTTAAAATTCGAAACAATTGATGGAACGTTAATAGCTCATATTGAGGGAGAACTAGATCATCATGCAGCTGAAGAGATACGGACAGAGATTGATAGAAAGATCGATCAGCAGGGAATAAAAAATCTACTATTTGATTTAAAAGGTATGAACTTTATGGATAGTTCTGGAATAGGTCTGGTTATCGGGCGCTATAAAAGAGTAAATAAGATTGGTGGACAAGTTGCTGTGATCCATATGAACAAACGAATCGAGAGAATTTTTAAAATGTCTGGGCTATTGCAACTGGTTAAAGCCTTCGATAGTAAACAACAAGCTATTGATAATTTATAGAGGGGTGAGCAGATTGACAAAAGAAAATCATATGAAACTAGAATTTTTAAGCAAGTCACAAAATGAATCCTTTGCAAGGGTTGTTGTTGCTGCCTTTGCATCCCAGCTTGATCCAACCATTGAAGAATTAGCAGATATTAAAACAGCTGTTTCCGAAGCTGTAACCAATGCTATTATTCATGGATATGAAGAGAAAAAGGGAATTGTTATTATCGAATGCAGTATAAATGGCAATGAAATAGAAATAATAGTGGAAGATCAAGGAAAGGGTATTGAAGATATTGATCAGGCGAGACAGCCCCTTTATACATCAAAGCCGGAATTGGAGCGTTCAGGAATGGGATTTACCGTAATGGAGACTTTTATGAATTATGTGGAAGTGACCTCTCAACAGGGGCTTGGGACCAAGATACGGATGGTGAAAAGATTTGAAAGTCGATAATACGAGAGGTAGATGATATGAAGATGACCGCATTATCTGATGATACAAATGATATCTTAGATCATGAGCAAACAATTGAATTGATTAAAAGAGCTCAGGATGGAGATAGATACGCAAAGGATATTCTCGTTAACCATAATTTAGGGTTAGTGAGAAGTGTATTGAAAAGATTCGCCAACAGAGGTTATGAAAGAGATGATTTATATCAATTAGGATGCATTGGTCTTGTAAAGGCAATAGAGAAATTTGATATGAGCTATGAGGTGCGATTTTCAACCTATGCTGTACCAATGATTATTGGAGAGATTAAAAGATTCTTAAGGGATGATGGCATGATCAAGGTTAGTCGTTCCCTAAAGCAAACTGCAGGAAAAGTCAAAACAATCAAGGAAAGCTTATTTAAGCAATTAGGCAGAGAACCTACGCTTCAAGAAGTTGCTGATGAATTAAATATATCCAAAGAAGATATTGTAATGGCTTTAGACTCCAATCTGCATCCCGATTATTTATATGACGTAATCCATCAGGATGATGGATCACCAGTTCATCTGATTGATAAAATTAGCGAAACAAATGTAGATGATGACAGTGAAGTCATTGACAGGCTTGCTTTAAGAGAGGTCTTGACTAAGTTAAAACCAAGGGAGAGACAGATTATAGTCCTGCGATACTTTAAGGATAAAACACAGACAGAGATAGCTGAAACCTTAGGCATATCTCAAGTACAGGTTTCTAGAATTGAAAAAAAAGTACTTCTACAAATGAGAGAGTTATTAGCAAAGACATGACAGTGATGACATGTCTTTGTTTTTTTAGGGAAACTGGGCTGCTGAAAATAGAGAATGAAGGTGGAGGGAATGGTGAATACTAAAAGTAAAGATTTTGAGAGGTGATATCATGCAGCTTCAGAAGAAGAGTGTCTTGGTACTAATGACTACACTGATTTTTATAGTTCTTGCTACTTGGGCTCTTATCAATTATAAATCCAATACGCAAAAGTATACTAGAGCAAAATTGGTATATGAAAGGATAGACAATCTAAGGGTTAAAAGGGTGTGATTGGGTGAAAGAAAGGATGTCCATTTATATACAGCTTAAAGATGGATTGAGGGCGAAAGAAGGGGATTTAATTAATATTGAAAATTTGGCAACCATATTAATGTCAAATATCAAAATAAAAGAAAAAATTTTAAAAACTCCTATATTAAGAGCTGAAAAAAGAGCACCTAGTTATATCGTTGTTTCTGTGTTAACGATAATCGAAAAAATTCAGGAACAGTATGGACAATTTGATATATATCCAGTAGGAAATTCTGAAATACTGGTTACCGTTGGAACAGAGAGGAAGCCGTCGAAGAAGAGCTGGATAGTTTTAAAGGTTTTTGCTGTCAGTTGCGTGCTCTTCATTGGAACAGGTTTGGCGATTATGAACTTTCATGCAGATGTGAATATGGAGGAAGCCCATCAAAAAATCTATAAAATGATTACGGGGATCGATAACAATAGGCCGCTGCTCTTGCAAATTCCATACTCTTTCGGTATCGGTATTGGAATGGCCATATTTTTTAATCATATTATTCCTAAAAAGATACGGGATGAACCCAGCCCTATGGAAATAGAAATGTACTCCTATCGAAAGAGTGTAAGCGAATATGTACTAAATAACACAAAAAATACCGAAGAAAATACCCGATCTTAAGAGAGGATATTTATGGTGATTCAATTATTAATGGTGTTTATAGGGTTTTCAGAGGGCTTAATTGTAGGTAGTGCCACTGTAGCATTTATTACATTACTGGATATATTACCTAGGCTTGCTCAAATTACTAAGACCCAAAGACAGATAAGGGTATACGAGTCTATGATTATTTTAGCTGGAGTAGTAGTGCCGATGGCAAGTTCTCTTGGAGTTTTTATTTTAGGAGCGAATACTCTTACAATATTCGTTGGATTGTTGATGGGAGTTTTTATTGGATTAACAGCGGCTGCGTTAGCAGAAGTAACCAACGTGATCCCAGTTCTAAGCAGTAGGTTGAAGCTGGAAAATCATGTAGGCTATGTCCTTGCAGCTATTGTGGGTGGCAAAGTTTTGGGTTCCCTGATCTATTGGATATTCATTGTGAAATAGAAAGGATGAGTCGTAATGAGAAAAGACTATTGTAGCGAAAAAAATTATTCTCCCTTAAAAATGGATACTATTGAAGAAAAAAAGAGAATCCATGATTTTGAAAGCCTATCTTTAGCAGGAAATGTGATGGATAATTCTATCAAAAAAGAATTAGAACATATACGCTAGGCAGAACTCATAATTAAAAACCTGTTTTAGAAACAGAAAGGAGTAGATATATTGGAAAATAAAAAATCCCAGAAGGCAAATCAACAGATGTCGTATCATGCCTATGTACAACACAAAATTCCAAAACCGAATTATATAAAAAATTGCCTATGGGCTTTTTTTGTAGGTGGAACTATTTGCACGATGGGACAAGGCATCAACAACTATTACCGAACTTTACACTTTGGACGTGAAGATGCGGCTACGATTACAGCCATCATTCTAATTTTTTTAGGAGCCCTTCTTACTGGCTTTGGAATATACGATCGAATTGGAAAAAGGGCAGGGGCAGGCTCTGTTGTACCAATAACAGGGTTTGCTAACTCAATTGTATCTCCAGCAATGGAGTTTAAACGGGAGGGATATATATTTGGAGTTGGAGGAAAAATGTTTATATTGGCTGGCCCTGTACTGGTATATGGCTTTGGCTTCTCTGTGATTGTGGGCATCGTTTATTACTTTTTAAACATTTAAGGGGGTGGAATTTTGACCAATAAAAGAATTGGAAGACAGACTGTAGCTTTGCATAATCGCCCTTCTATTATTGCCGCTGCAACTACAGTAGGACCTAAGGAAGGTGAAGGGCCCTTAGCCCACTTTTTTGATAAAATTCTAACCGATGATTTGTATGAAGAAAATAGTTGGGAGCTTTCAGAAAGTAAAATGCTCAGGGAAACCATAAAAACAGCTATTCAAAAAGCTGATAAAAATATTACAGATATTGAATACCTTCTCTCTGGTGATTTATTGAATCAATTGATGGCAGCCTCTTTTGCGGCACGGGATTTAGATATTCCATTTCTGGGGTTGTATGGTGCATGCTCTACCATGGCACAGTCTCTTAGTTTAGGGGCTATGTTAATTGATGGAGGTTATGCAAGTCATGTAGTAGCAGCCACTTCAAGTCATTTTAGCTCTGCAGAAAGACAATTTCGTTTTCCATTGGAGCTAGGCAACCAAAGAGCGCTTACGGCCCAATGGACGGTGACCGGGTCGGGAGCTGCTGTATTAGCTTCTCAAGGAGAAGGGCCAGCTTTAACTCATGTTACTACGGGCAAGGTAATTGATCTAGGTATTAAGGATGCCAATAATATGGGAGCGGCAATGGCTCCAGCTGCTGCAGATACCATTGTCACCCACTTTAATGAGACAGGTTTTAAGCCAGAAGATTATGATTTAATTGTTACAGGAGACCTTGGTACGATTGGAAAGAGTATAGTAGAAGAATTGGTTTATGAGAAAGGATATAATATTGTTAAGGTATTTAATGACTGTGGCGTAATGATTTTTGATAATGCCCTTCAAGATACCCATGCGGGTGGGAGTGGTTGTGGTTGTTCAGCGGCGGTTTTTTGTGGATATATTTATAAAGAATTAATGAAAATGAATCTATCACGGATTTTATTTATAGCAACAGGGGCCCTACTATCCTCTACCAGCGCGCAACAAGGCCAGTCCATTCCAGCTATTGCCCATGCAGTTAGAATTACAAACATTTCCGATGATTAGGAGGATTCATTTTGGAATATCTACGAGCTTTTTTTGTTGGAGGGGCTATTTGCGTACTGGGGCAATTATTGATGGATGGAACAAGATTAACTCCAGCCCATGTTCTGGTTATATTTGTTAGTACAGGGGTATTATTAACTGCTGTGGGAATTTATGATCCTATTGTAGAATTTGGCGGTGCCGGTGCTACTGTACCGCTTCCAGGCTTTGGATACGCCCTTGCAAAAGGGGCAATAAGAGGAGTAAAAGAAAGTGGACTTTTAGGAGCCTTCACAGGTGGCGTTTCTGCTACATCTGGGGGTGTAGCAGCTGCTATCGTATTTGGATATATAATGGCAGTATTTTTTACACCAAAGTCTAAAAAGTAAATTCATTAGGAAAGGAAAGGAACCATGACCGAAAAAAGAAAAGTCATATTGGTAACGGATGGTGATTCTATTGCACAGAGGGCAGTAGAAACAGCTGTAAGCAACATTGGAGCAAGATGTATATCACGATCTGGTGGGAATCCTACACCTGTAACAGGAATAGAGATTGTGGATTTGATAAAAACAGCAAAACATGATCCTGTAGTGGTGATGGTAGATGACAAAGGTTCTTCCAAAACTGCTCAAGGAGAATGGGCTCTCTATGAAATAGTTAATCATCCAGACATAGAGGTTTTAGGAGTAATCGCAGTAGCTTCTAATACTCAAGATGTTGATGGCATTGAAGTAGATTTTTCAATTACAAAGGATGGAGCACTGATCCAAGGTGCTGTAGATAAAAATGGTATACCACGAAAGGGTAATATTATTTACGGAGATACTGTAGACATCATTAAAAAGTGTGAGGTGCCATTGATAATAGGAATTGGAGATATAGGGAAAATGTTAGGCAAGGATGATTGTGAGATAG
>JBFNEZ010000155.1:0-9023 GCA_040797825.1 Thermotaleaceae bacterium
GAGTATCTCACAGATAGGACTTTATTCATATGTGGGCTGTATTTGACGGATACCTCATAATTGCCCAGTCTCAAATTCACCTCATACTGCGTAATATAGACATATCTGAACACTCTAATCAAAGCACTGCGTAAACATGTCTACACACTCCATGTCCAATACAACCGAAACATCAATTTTATTTTTCAAAACCTTATTTCTGAAATCATCGCCATCTGTCGTAAAAGTAGTGTATCTCGCAAAGTGCTGAAAACTAAGGATTTCTACGTATCTTTCCTTTGCATTCCTATTACGCACTCCACATGCGGTGTATGAGGAAACATATCCATACACTTCACCTTATCTACTCGATATCCAGCAGCTTGAATATCCTTTAAGTTCTCTGCTAGGGTTTTGGGATTACAGGAAACATAGACAATCTCTTTGGCTCGATAATTCAATATTTTCTTTAGTGCTTTTGGATGGATACCCACTCTGGGAGGATCCAATACAATAATCTCAGGTTTTTTCTTCAGCTCATCAATCTTTTGTAGTACATCTCCTGCGATAAAGGTGCAGTTATCTAGCCCATTCAATTTTGCATTCCGGTTGGCCGCCTCTACGGCTTCTGACACGATTTCGATACCTATAACCTGTTTTGCCTTCTTCGCCACGATCTGTCCAATGGTGCCTGTACCACTGTATAGATCGAAAACAGTTTTATTATCTGCATCTCCAATAAAATCCAGTACCATACTGTAAAGCTTCTCGGCGCCATCAGAATTCGTTTGAAAAAAAGAGAAAGCCGATATTTCAAATTTTAAGCCCAGTATGATTTCAGTAAAATGGTCTTGGCCCCATAATACCTCTGTATGGTCACTGATCACCACATCGGATAAGCCATCATTAAAAGTATGTAAAAATCCTACCAGTTTTCCTTGGTACTTTAATCCCTTCAATATTTCCACCAATCCTGTCATATCTACTTCCATCTGAGTAGATGTGACGAGATTAACAAGAATTTCTTGCGTTTTTTTTGCCTTTCTTACTACCAAGTGTCGTAGATAACCCTCGTGGCTTTTGTTATTATAGATAGGTATGTTCTTCTCCTGAAAGAATCGTAAAATCCTTTGTAATATAAGGTTAAAATCTTCATCTGCTATGCGGCATTGATCAACAGTAACTACATCATGAAATTTTCCTTTTTTATGCATTCCCAGAGACATGACACCGCCCTTTTCTTCATCTCCAAAAGAATACTCCATCTTATTTCTATAGGCAAATATGTCAGGACTTCCTTCGATGCCTAAAAAATTATAATCCTTTATTCCTGCTTCTAGCAATAGCTTATTGACCAGGTTGGCTTTCATATCCAATTGGGCTTCATAGGGTAAGGTTTGGTGAGCACATCCCCCACATTTACCGAAATGCTCACAAAAGGATGTAGTCTCTAGGGGAGCTCTCTCTATTACTTCTACCAATTTTCCCTCTGCATAATCTTCCTTTACTTTGCTGATATTAATTCGAACTAGTTGCCCAGGGATGGCATTTTTCACATAAAGCTTTTTTCCATCAACATAGGCGATACCCTTGGATGGAAATTCTAAATCTTCAATCTTCACATCTATAATATCTCTTCGTTTTATCATAGTCCTTCTCCTTACTCTTTTGAAATCTCAGTAGATAAATGCTATCCATAGCTTTCTTTTTTCTTTTCTTTACCCTGCTCTTTCATATGGATAATAGTTCTGTCTATCTCCAAAATCAATTTTTCGAATTTTTCTCTTACAATGGGGAAATTTCCTTTTGCAGCACATTTTTTTACAAAGTGTTGTGGATACAGTTCCTTGTATTGTTTAAGTGTATGTTGGCTCAATAGGTTGCCAAAAGCAGCTTCTTTGATAAGTTGATGAATTTCTAAAATAATATGATGTTCTAATAGGTCTGCATCTTGCAAAATCTTTGCCTCGATAGATGCCTTTGGTGTTTCCCCCTTTTGTGAATGAAGGCGTATACATTCTGCTACTTTCTCTATAAATTTTTGTGAAAAACCTTGTCTCTCCAAATACAAAGATGCAATCTCTGCTCCTTTTTTGCCGTGTTGTCTATCGTTAGATAGTTTAGCAATATCATGTAGAATAGCAGCCATTTCTACCACTTCCTTATCACAGGAAACTTCTTTCATAATCATTCTTACATTTTCTAACACTCTAAGGGTATGATTAAATCTACCTCGAGCTGTATTTCTTGGCTTTAAGGTTTCACCTATTTTCTTCTTTTGAGCAGCTTCATCTCTTCTCAGCTGCAAAAATAAATATTCTAGTGCTTTGCGTTGTGTCTTATTCACTAGTAAAATCATAAAGGCTCTCACCGTTTCTCTATAGTATTCTTACCACCGCAACCCTTTTGGATAGTGGTTTTTTAACATACCTTCCACTAGCTTTCCCCATCCAATGGAATAGTCATCTACACAAATTAGATTCCATCCCTTATCTCCTGCAGCTTCAAAACTTATCCCCTTGAGATAGGCTGATATTTCCTGAGAATCTGCTGAAAAAGAAATGGTATGGGTCGTCTCCTCCGCTTTTAAGCTAAGTGCTAATGCATGGGAAGGCTCAAATCTGTTCTTTTTGATAACACCCAAATGCCATCCAGGTCTTATAATCTTTAGATTTTCCATAATAATATCTTCTGTTGGTAAAACATATAGATTTTCTCCAAATAAGATAAAATCTGTCTCTTGTGCCTGCTTTAAATAATTTTGAGCAAAATCAAAATAATCCTGAATGCTTTTTTTATCTATAGTCTTCTTTTTTTTCTTTATTTTTACTGGTAATTCTCCATCGTTCTTTTTAAGAACGGCGATAAAATGTCCTTCTCCCTTTATTCGATGGGGCCAAAGCCTTATCGTGTGATTTAGAGGATATTCAGAATGCGTTACCCAGTTCTCCTTTCCGCTTTCAATACCTTCAAAAATATCGGACTTAATCAAAGAAAATTCTTTATTTTTCTTTAAAAAAGCTTCAATGACACCCTCATTTTCTTCTGGTGAGAAGGTACAGGTGGAATATATGATTCGTCCTTCTGGTTTTAACATTTTTCCAGCATATTGAAGTATCTCCTTTTGTCTTTGGGCACAGGTTGATACATTTTCTAGACTCCATTCTTCACAAGCTAGGGGATCCTTTCGAAACATTCCTTCTCCTGAGCAAGGGGCATCTACCAATATTTTATCAAAATAACTCTTAAACCTGTGGACAAGCTGTTGAGGCTCTTCGTTGAGTACCATGCAATTTTTTATGCCCATTCTCTCAATATTTTGAGATAATATTTTGGCCCGCATAGGGTGAATCTCATTTGATACCAAAATTCCTTCTCCTTGAAGTTTAGCTGCAATGTGAGTACTTTTTCCACCGGGTGCTGCGCAGAGGTCTAGTATCTTCTCCCCAGGCTTTGGAGCTATAAGAGTTCCTACAGCCATAGCACTAGGCTCTTGTATATAGTATAACCCGCTTTCATGATAAGGATGTTTTCCCGGTCTATCCTTTTCCTCATAATAGAATCCTTCCGAACACCAAGGTACACGTTCCAGTGCAAAAGGACTAATTTTTTGAAAGTCTTCTATTTCAATTTTTAATGTATTTATACGCAATCCTGGTATTTTTTTCTCTTCATAGCTCTGATAAAATTCATCATACTCGTCTCCCATTAGGGCTTTCATTTTTTTTATAAAATCTGCTGGAAGTTTGATCATCGGATCACCTCTTTATATAGAACTAAGCGGTACATATGTAACTATTTTCTCCATAAATAATATCAATAACCAACAAAATCAATATATAAAGCCGAGTAGAACTACCCGGCTTGTGCAATCTCCTCAAAACTATCGATATATTTATCCGCTAGAGAAATGATTTCTTCCTTGTAGGGTAGGGAGGTTTCATCAGCTATTGCAATCACCTTCATCCCTGCTCTTTTTGCTGCTAAAACACCCGCATAGGTATCTTCGAAAACAAGGCATGCCTCTGGTTTTACATTTAAATCCTCAGCCACTTTAAGGAAAATATCAGGATGGGGTTTGCCTTTGGCTACTTCACAGGAGGTTCTGATGCTATGAAAGAAAGGCAATAGATTATGCTTTTCTATAACTGTTTGGGCCAAATCCTTAGCATTGCTTGTTCCAATTCCTATTTTTATATTATCTTGCTGTAGTTTCATTAGAAGATCCTTTGCACCCTTTTTCAAAGGAATTTTATTTAGATAGAAATCTCCTGCCATTTGGAGCCATTCAGTCTTTATTTCCTCAATGTCTTCATTTAACTGAAATCTTTCTTTAAAGTATTCAGCAGTCTCTGTAAAGCTCATGCCTTCGATTTCTCTCTGTAAATCTTCTGGCAGTGAAAATCCTCTCTTCTCCAGATAATCAATGTCTATTTGTTTCCAAATCCACATAGAATCCACTAGTGTTCCGTCCAAATCAAAAATAACCGCATCTATATCTTTAATCATCATCTCTCTCCAATCTATTATTTCCAATGATTTCACTTGAATTATAGATTATCATATCAAAGCACGACTTTCAATAAAGAGATTCATTTTTACTGTCCTTATTTTACAAGAACAAGTGTTATTTCGTATAGAATAATATATTTGTAAAGATTGCTAGGTCAATAATTATAAGGATTTTGAATTAATATTTGAATACAGAAATTGAATTTTGCAATTTATAAGACATCTCTGCAAGTCCTGCAGCAGCGTTTGCCACTTCTTCCATAGATACAGTTTGTTCCTCTGAGCTTGCTGATACCTGCTGAGCCGCTGCAGCTGTCTTTTCAGATAAAGCATTCATATGTTCAAAGTTATCTGTAATGGTTTTTGTATTTTTTTCTACTTCATGAGTAATATACACAACATTTTCCACTTGCTTAGCAACATTATCAATTTCACTCAGTATCGTCTTAAAACTATCGCCAGCTCTATTGACAATTTGAACGCCTAATTCAACCTCTTTATTATTTTTATCCATAGCAATCACTACATGTTTTACTTGTTCGTGCATATCAGAAATCAGAGCTGCTATCTGTTTGGCAGACTCAGATGATTGTTCTGCGAGTTTTCTTACTTCATCAGCAACTACTGCGAATCCTTTTCCTGCAACACCTGCTCTCGCAGCTTCAATGGCTGCATTTAATGCTAGTAAATTTGTTTGTTCAGCAATAGTTCCAATCACATCTACAATCTTTTCAATTTCGGCAGAACTCTCACTCAATCTTGATACAACTTTTACAGTTTCCACGGTAGAAGTCTTTATGCTATCTATCTTTTCTACAGCACTCTGTGATTGTTTCAATCCGAGTTTTGCAGAATCTAGGGTGTTTACTGATGATTGATTTACTATTTCAATATTTTTAGATAAACTATCTATCCTATTTCCAATCTCATTTATTATACTATGTGATTCTTCAACAGCTACTGATTGCTCACTTGCAGCTTTAGCAACATAGCCAATTGTTGTAGCTACTTCTTCTGAGGCAGCAGAAGATTCTTGTGAAGAAGCAGAAAGTTGTTGGGATGTTGCTGTAACCTGTTGGGATACTATAGCAATTTGCCCAACAATATTTCTAAGATTGGCTAGCATCTTATTAAAAGAATCTGCTAATGTACTTATTTCGTCTTTCGTTTTAACTTGTACTTTCTCTGTAAGATCTCCTTCAGTAACTTGCTGAGCAAGTACAACAAATTGATGGATAGGTTTTGTTATGTTTCTTGTGATAATTATGGAAATCATCATACTCAATAAGATAGCACAGGCCGACATAATAGTAACCATCCTTATGATATTCGCCTGTACTTGATATATTTGGCTTTGGGCTTGTTCTATTTGTGATTGTTTTATTTGAATGTATTCCTTAGATTTAGCAATAATTTCATTTGCTTTCGGAATAGCTTGATGCTTCATGATACTTATTGCCTTATATTCTTGCCCCGTTTTCTTTGTTTCAAATAAGTAATCAGCAATTGAATCATATTGTTTTGTCAGTGCTTCTATTTGACTGCTATAACTTTTATCTTCCTCGGTGTATGCAAGTTTTAATCCCGCTTCTAATAATCTTTCTTCTTCTTTTTTAAGATTTAAATAGGTCTGGATATTTTCTTCTTCTCCAGTAATAATATATCCTGACAAAGCAGCTATCTTTTGCAGCGTAACCGATTCTAGTTCCTTACTGTTATCGATTCCAGGAACAAATACATCAAATGCTTCTTTATTAAGCTCTTCCACATTTTTACTAGACATAATAGAATATGTCCCTAATGAAACCATTAAAACAATAATAGCCATAAATGCCAGTGTTATTTTAGTACCAATTTTTATTTTCATAACAGGCCTCCCCTTCTTAAATATTTACTTGATTTCTATAGCGGATAGCTTAGTTTATATATTTAAACTTATCATATTTTTCGGCATATACTGGCATATTCCTCCAATTTTTTTATTTGATAAAAATTATTTTTATGTATCTTTTTTTTTTATAAAGAAAAAAGGGATTTCCTCAAAAATCCCTTTTTTCAAAAATCTGCATTTTTAAGTTTTTCTTCCCTATTTCCGGCTTTTTCTAGTAACCCCTTTTTATTTACAATCACTCTTTCATGACTTCCCGTTCCAATTAGTCCAATTTCATCATAGGCTTCCATATTAAATAGTATTTTTGCGCCATCAAAGGTCCCTACTTCCACTTTCACTGTTATAGTAGAACCAATCCCAGTAGGCTTCTCGTGGGTAATCTTTATCATTTTGCCTATCGTAATAATGCCTTCGGGTAATTTTGGATCTACCAATTTAACGGCACCTTCAATCATAAGTGCTACAAGTGCAGGTGTTGCCAGTAGGGTTTCTAGCTGACCACTACCATAGTTTAGGGCTGTATCTTCCTCTGCGATTCGCTTCTGGATTGTTATGGATGTACCTACATCAACTCTAGGCATTTCCACCATAAAATCGCCCCCTTTTATTCTTATATTCTATATCTACCGCGAAAAGACTCATTTATGCATGTTTTTTAACTTTTTCGTCAAGTTTTTTTAGTTACAGCAAAGGAACTAGTTTTTTTATAACCTTTTCTTAACACTTATTTCACCTTTTGTCTATTAAAATTATATATACTATAGTCATAGAGGTGGTCCCCTCCCATTTAGACCCCTTTTTCATAAAAAGCTCTCTTTATGGAGGGCTTGCCGTGTTTTTTGAGTTTTATTATCTTTTCTATAAAAGGGCCAGGATTTCTCCTGGCTTTAGAATTGTTTTTTCGTTACGTTATATTCTTCTACGTTCCTTAATGCTTCTCCAAATCTTTGGAAATGAACAACTTCTCTTTCTCTTAGGAAGCGAAGAGAATCTTTTAGCAATGGATCATCGGTCAATGTCAGCAGATGCTCATAAACAGCTCTAGCTTTTTGCTCTGCGGCCATATCTTCATGTAAATCTGCCACTACATCTCCTATAGATTGAATATATGCCGCCGTCCATGGATTCCCCACTGAGTCTGCTGGGTAGATGGCTTTATCTCGAATTGCATAATAACCTCCCAAATCAGCTTCTTTTATTTCTTCAATTGTAGCTTTTTTTGTTAACATAACAATCATGGTTTGAATCATTTCTACATGGGCCATTTCCTCCGTAGCAATGTCTGTCAGCAATGCCTTCGCCATATTTGTAGGCATTGTATATCTTTGATGTAAATAGCGTAGCGCAGCAGACAATTCTCCATCCGGACCTCCGGAGTGCAATAGGGTATGACATAAAAAACATATCTCAACTTGTGGGATAAAGCAAAGCTGATTTGCCTATTCCATGTCAGGCTTTCTATACTGCATAATAGTTTCCTCTAGTATGTAGAACTTGTCTTAAGAATTTTAATCTTCTCCTGATCCTCCTTTAGGTCTGCCGGCACGTATCCTAGTGACAACATAAACTTATCCTTCAAAGCAGAAGCAATCTTCTTCTGTTCTTCCTTAGGCAAGCTGCTGATCAGCCTTCGTTCCCCATCCTTTACAATATAGGATTTTACAGTTAGCTCTTTGCGTGCCATAAACATCACCTCCATATATTCTATTTTCCGCAAGGTGAAATTGTTCTAAATTTGGACCTGATATTTGTAAAATTCTTTTATTTCAAATTTTTACCATTACCTATGTATAGATTTTTTCATTCTAAAATCCTTCTATCTCCCATCAAAATCCTAAGAGGACGGGCTTACTAACACCCTTTGACTTTGTTATTTATAAATAATCCCCTTATATGGAATTATATGTTATTATTGGATTAGCCTTTAAATTGTTCTTTGGAGAATACTTGCTTAGATGAAAGTTAATATGTAAGATAATCTCATTTAGATATATAATAATCTTATATAGGTGGTATTCTGACATTGTGGCGTCTGGATGTCTAAAAGTTGTATGCAATTGACTATTCATTTCAGAGCAATTTTATTTGACCTATATTATTTAACCGGAGTTAATTAAGTCTCATATTCATTCGCAAATCCAGTTCCCTTAAATCAGCAGGGATAATTACGGTTAGACATTTTACGTGTTTTCATAAATACTCTCAAGTATAGAAACATTCAGGAAGCGTAAGCAAATGATATCCACAATAACTGCAAAAATTATAAATATTTTACCCGATAAATTTGTCCTATATATATCTAAAAAAGTTGTTGATCAATACTTGAAAAAATATGCCAGTATACATATAGAGGGTAGTGAAAACTTACAGGGAATAAAAACACCAACTATTTTTATATGTAATCATTTAAGCAATTCCGATGGATTAGTTTTAGATAAGGCTTTAAAAGAGATTGATCCAACTTTTGTAGCCGGGATAAAGCTGTCAAATAATGCTGTTACAAGTATAGGGGTTAATGTGATAAAGACTACAAATATAAAACCTGACACTGCTGATAAAGAGGGTCTTAAGAAAATTATTATACTTGTTAACCAAGGGGAAAGCCTATTGATTTTCCCAGAAGGAACTAGAAGTAGAGTTG
>JBFNEZ010000156.1:0-9016 GCA_040797825.1 Thermotaleaceae bacterium
TTATTAAACCTATCTTTTTGCACTTCTTTACAATTGTAGATTGATCAATCCCAAGATATTTAGCGGCTTTTCTTGTAGAACCATATTTTTTTATAGCTTTTGTAATAATATCTCTTTCCAAATTTTGCACCGCTTCTTTAATATTCAAATTCTCCTCAAATACGTCTGCATAAACGTTTGTTTTTTCAATACCAAGAATTAAGGATAAATCCTTTTCTTTAATGGTATTGTCCTGGCTTATGATTACCATTCTTTCAATCAAATTTTCAAGTTCCCGTATATTACCAGGCCATTCATAATCCTGGAGCATTTTCAAGGAAGCATGTGTAAGCCCAACTTGTTTACCATATTTTTTATTATTGTGATTTAAAAATTCATTGGCTAAGGTTTCTATGTCTTCCTTCCTTTCTCTTAGCGGCATCATATAGATAGGAACAACATTTAACCTATAAAACAAATCTTCCCTAAATCGTTTTTCTTTCACCTCATGTTTAAGATCTTTATTGGTAGAAGCAATAATTCGAACATTCATCTTTATTGCTTTATTTCCGCCTACACGGATAAATTCTTTTTGCTGTAGAACGCGAAGCAGCTTACTCTGCAATTTAAGGGGCATATCACCTATCTCATCCAATAGTATTGTCCCTTCTTCAGCCAATTCAAATAATCCAGGCTTGCCAGTTTTTTTTGCATCCGTAAAAGCGCCGCCTTCATAGCCAAAGAGCTCTGATTCAAACAGTTCTTGTGGAATAGCTGAACAATTCACTTTGATAAAAGGTTTATCTTTTCTCTTACTATGATAATAAATCTCATCGGCAATCACTTCTTTTCCAGTACCAGATTCTCCAGTAATTAAGACCGTAGCATCTGTTGATGCCACTCTATTTACCAGTTCCATAATCGACTGCATCTGTTTATTTGTATAAATAGTTTTTTTATTTGATACCTGTTTGCTACGTAGAAATTTTATCTCCTCCATAGCCTTTCTTTCATCTTCTTTTAGCTTGGAAATTTTCTTTTCTAGATTATTTAACTCTGTTATATCTCTATTATTAATAACTACGAGCTTAACATTCCCGTTTTCATCAAAGATTGGCTTACCTGTTACCAAAACCTCCTTATTATTTCTTAAGATTGTTCCAATGGAGTTCACCACATCCCTCTTTTTTATTACCTCCATGGTCACAGCACCCTTATATAACTTACCTTCTCTAATGATCTCTCCTACATTTCTTCCTATGAGTTCCTCCTTGCTAATTCCTGTTGAACTAACATATGCTTTGTTAACAAAAACAGTATTTCCATCACCATTAGAAATATATATGCCATCATGTAAATTGTCAGCTATTTCTCTGAAATCAAGATAGTTTTCAATAAAATCATTATATTTCAAAGAGATGAAACTATATTTTTCTTCCAAAATATCTTTATAACTTACTGGAATACCTATAGATCTTATAATTTCCATCATCTCAGTAATCAAGCTCATCATCTCTTTAATTTTAAGGTCATCACCCATAAAAATCACCACACTAGCAATTGATTTTCGCAAAGCATTAAATGCTAATTATATTCTCTATTCTTCCTTATTTCCCTTTAATTTCTAATGGTTTATTATACAACATTATAAAAAGAGGAAAGGCATCCTTTCCTCTTTTTATAGCACTCCCTATTCAATCACAATGCCTCCAATAAGCTCATAAATAGAAGGAATCTGATGTTTTATCATGTACTGTTCAATACCCTCTATAATATCCACCATAATATTGGGATGAACAAAATTAGCAGTCCCAACCTGAATGGCCGTTGCACCTGCCAGCAGGTATTCAATGGCGTCCTCCCAGCTTTGGATCCCGCCCAAGCCAATCACTGGTATATCCACAACCTGGGCCACCTGCCATACCATTCTCAAGGACAGCGGCTTGATAGCTGGACCAGAGAGTCCTCCGATAATATTTCCAAGCTTGGGCTTTCGGGTTTCAATGTCAATGGCCATACCAATGTAGGTATTGGTTAAAGCAAGGGCATCAGCCCCTGCTTCCTGAGCAGCTTTGGCAATGACTCTTATATCTTCCACATTGGGGGTAAGCTTTGGAATGACTACCTTATCCGTCATTTGCTTTACTGTACGTACAATCTCATAGGTAGCATCGGGATTCATACCAAAGGCTTTTCCCCCGGCCTCCAAATTGGGGCAAGAAATATTCAATTCTAAGGCAGATACAGTTTCTTGGCCATTGAGTACCTCGACCATCTTTTTGAATTCATCAGAACTATAGGCCGATATGCTGACAAGGATAGGAAGGCCATAGTCCTTATAAAAGGGAAGGGTTTCTGTGATGAAATAGTCCAATCCCTTATTCTGTATTCCCACTGCATTGAGCATACCCCCTGCAGTTTCTGCTACCCGAGGTGGTTTATTGCCCTGTCTGGGGTTTAAGGTTACACTCTTTGGAACAATAGCCCCCAGTTTTTTTACATCACATAGCTCACAGCTTTCTATGCCAAAGGTCCCCGATGCAGGCATCACAGGATTTTGCAGATTAAGCTTTCCTATCTTTACCCTTAGATCAGGTTTTTGCATCATAGCTTCACCACCTCCTCGATAGGGAAAACAGGTCCGTCCTGACATACCCGTTGGTACCCTTTCTTGGTTTCACAGGTACAGCCATAACAGATCCCAATGCCGCAGGCCATCCTCTCCTCTAAGGAAACATATGCATCAACCTCATATTTTCTACTGATTTCCTGAACCCATGCTGCCATACGGTTAGAGCCACAGGTGAATAACTGCTTGATTTGGTGCTCCTGCATACTCTTTTCAAGAAGGTCCATTACGTGTTCCTTGCCGCTTGTCTCTGCCGCATCATTTACAGAGAATACCTGACAGCCAATTTCTTCAAGAAAATCTACAGCCAGAACTGCCTCTGGGTTTCGGCCACTGAGAATGGCAGATACATGTCGTCCTTCTTTTCTAGCCCTTTCGGCCACTGAGACTACCGATGCAATCCCTACACCTCTGGCAAGGATGCCTATCGGTCCAGTCCCTTCCCCGATAGGATAGGGTCTACCTGCAGGACCCAGCAGGTCCAGTTCATCTCCAGGCTTTAAATCTCTCATGATTTCGGTACCCTTCCCCTTGAGGATATATACCAAAGAAATTTCTCCCGTTTTTTCGTCAAATCTATAGATGCTGAAAGGCCTCCGAAGAAGGGGATCTGCCAATGGGCTGCACCGTATAAAAATAATCTGTCCTTCTTTAACTGTCTTTGCCAATCCATCACAGGCTATCCTAAGATGGTAGTATTTGTCTTGAATATATTCATTGGTTTTTACAATTCCTTTATGCAGATCCATCCTTCGTCCCCCTATTGATTTTCTACATATTTCAGTACGCCCTTTACAATAGTAGCAGTGGCCTTTCCCTGAAGTTCTAGACCCCCAAAAGGCATATTTTGCGCTTTAGAGTAGAATTTCTTTTCATCTACTCTCCATTTTTTTTGAATATCTATCATGGTGATATCGGCTTCGCTGCCCTTCTTCAAGGTTCCCTTCGGAATGTTCAACAGTTTCGCTGGCAAGCAGCTCATTTTGTCGATCAAGGTGGTCAGCGTCATTCCCTTCTGATGGACCAACTTGGTCAAAGCAAGTCCCAATGCCGTTTCAAGACCGATAATGCCATTGGCTGCATCCACCAAGCTCTTGCTCTTGTCTTCCTTTGTGTGGGGCGCATGATCCGTTGCAATCACGTCTATGGTGCCGTCCAGAAGTCCCAAAATAACCGCTTCCATGTCCTCCTTGCTTCGAAGGGGAGGACTCATTTTTGCATTGGTACCCTGCTGACATATAGCCTCGTCCCATAGGGAAAAGTGATGGGGTGTTGCTTCACAGGATACCTTAACACCTCTTTTTTTGGCTTCCCGAACCAAGGCTACTCCCTTTTTTGTTGAAATATGCTGAATATGGAGTTTGGCTCCTGTCTCCTCAGCCAATAGGATATCCCGTTGTATAATCAAGTCCTCTGCCACTCCAGGAACACCTGCAAGATTTAATTTTTTGGATACCTCTCCTCTATGAATAGAGCGATCATATACCAGGTTGGCATCTTCACAATGGACACTAACCAGAAGGTCTAAGGCAGCGGCATCCTTCATGGCTTCATACATGACCCCTGCATCCATCACGGTTTTTCCATCATCGGTAATCCCTAAAATCCCCTCTTCCTTCAAGGCTTCATAGGGACTCTTTTCTTTCCCGTCCAGATTTTTAGTAATACTTCCCAGCATAAAGACATTGCAAGCGGCTGCGGCTGCCTTTCCATTCACAAAGGCTGCGATTTTTCTATCATCTATCACTGGTTGGGTATTCGGCATACAAACTACGCTGGTAAAACCTCCTGCTACAGCAGCTAGAGCACCGGTTTCTATGGTCTCCTTCTGTTCAAATCCCGGTTCACGAAAATGTACATGCATATCAATCAAGCCAGGTACCACGTACTGGCCCCTTGCATCTATAAGATGATAGCCTTCCCCTGTTATATCTTTTGCTAATGCTTCAATTTTACCCTCTGAAATAGCTACGTCCATAGGTTCATCTATATTTTGAGAAGGGTCTACAACCCATCCGCCTTTGATTAATATCTTCATCTTGCTCCCCTCCTTCTATTCAGAAATTTACTGTTCTAAGTTTTATTCTTTTATCAAGCTCCCTTGGCTTAAGGATACCAGGGTTTCATACAGCAGCTTCAATCCATTTTCCAAATCTTTGTCTGCTACAGCTTCTTTTTTATTATGACTAATTCCATCCTTGCAAGGAATAAAAATCAATGCAGTTGGCAGAATCTTAGCCATATTCATCGCATCATGTCCAGCCCCACTAGGCATTTGCTTGCAGGAAAGCCCTAATTTGTGACAATTTTTCAGGATATGCTCTATCATCCTTTCATCTAATAAAACAGGCCTATCTTGACTAATGACCTTCATCATCTGCTGAATATTTCTCTTTCTGCAAATATCCTCCACCCGCTCAACAATATCTCCAAGAGTTCTCATCATACTTTCTAAGGAGATACCACGAATATCTACATACAAATCTACTTCTCCAGGCACTACATTCATCGCCCCTGGATAGACCCTGCAAATCCCTGTTGTAGTAACCGTCTTATGCATCGATTCCTCGATTCCCTTTTTTTCAATCTCCAGAATGATCTCCGCAGCAGCGTTTAAAGCATCCCTGCGCATATACATGGGACAAGCACCCGAGTGGGCTTCTTCTCCCAATAAATTCAATTGAAATCGCATGGGAGCAGCGATGGCTTCCACCACACCAATATCCACAGCTTCCCGCTCTAAAACAGGGCCCTGTTCAATGTGAAGTTCCACAAAGGCTTCATATTGTTCTGGATTTAGGATACAGTCTTCTAAGTCATCAGGAGCATATCCACGATCACTCAACGCCTCATAAAGAGAGATACCATCTTGAGCAATGGCATTTTTAAGCTGGCTTTTGCTGATTTCTCCTACCAGTGCCTTGCTCCCAACGGTTGATAGGTTAAAGCGGCTGGACTCTTCTATGGAAAATACCACCAGCTCTATGGAATGGGCATGCTGCACCTTTTGCTCTATCATGATCTGAACAGCCTCCAAGGCAGTCAAAACACCCAACAGACCATCATATTTGCCTCCATTGGGCACCGTATCCATGTGGGAACCACAGAGGATAGCTGGCAACCCAGCCTCTGTTCCTTCCTTTCTGGCCCATATATTACCCATAGCATCTTCTCGAATTTCTAAACCCAAGGCTCCACACTTTTCTTTAAAGAGTTCTCTCCCCTGCATATCCTTATCACTCAATGCCAATCGATTCATCCCTTCCTCAGGCTGCTCATCGATTCCATTGATTTGGTTTAGAGCCTCTTTTAATCTACCTATATCCCACTTCATTTTTCCTGCCCCTACTTAACGGTAAATATATTTAGGAAGGAATAGAGATACATCAGGAATGTAGGTAATGGCCAACAAAGCTAAAATACTTACCGTTACGAACACCATAACTGTAGGAATAATCTTTGAAACTGAAACCCCCGTCACACCGTTGGCAACGAAAAGGTTCAGACCAAAGGGAGGCGTAAAGTTACCGATACAAAGATTGGCCACCATAATGATTCCTAAATGGACAGGATCGATACCCATTTGAACGGCAATGGGGTAAAAGAGAGGTGCCAATATAATGATCGCCGCAATTCCTTCCATAAACATGCCCACAATTAATAAAATAACATTAATGATCAACAAAAAGATAATGGGAGAGGATACATTCTGAATAATACTTTCTGTTACCATTTGGGGAACTCGTGCTACTGTCAGGAACCATCCAAAGGCTTGGGCTCCTGCAACCAGGATCAGAACCTGAGCACATGTAATTGCAGATTGTACACAACAGTCATAAAGTTTCTTCAAATCAATTTCCTTGTAGATAAACATCCCTACAAAAATAGCATAGACTGCTGATATTCCCGCAGCCTCTGTGGGGGTAAATATACCAGAATATATTCCACCAAGAATGATGATAGGAACGGCCAATGACCATACCGCTTCCTTTGTATTTTGAATAATTTCTCTCATGCTGGATCTTTCATCCACTGGTAGATCGTGCTTTCTGGAATAGTAAAAAATATAAATAATGGTTGCAATGCCATATACAATTCCTGCTCCGATTCCTGCCATAAACAGTTCCCCTACGGAGGTACCTGTAGCCGTAGCATAAATAATCAAAGTGATGCTAGGGGGAATCAAAAGAGCAACAGAGCCAGAGGAAGTGATAAGTCCTAGGGCAAAGCCTTTCGGATACTTATTCTTTATCAATTCAGGATACATCAGTTTCCCCATGGCAATTACCGTAGCTGGACTAGAGCCCGACAAGGCGCCAAATACCATACAAGCCATCTGTGTGGTATAGGCCAGACCTCCCTTTACACTTCCAATCAAGCTTCGGGTCCATTTTAGTATTCTCTCCGATAAGCCTCCAGTATCCATTACATTTGCAGCAAAAATAAAAAAAGGCATAGACATTAGTGCAAATTTATCAATACCACCAAAGGATTTTTGTATCATAATCATAGGAGACATATCGGTAAAAACCATCAATGCAACTAAAACCGATAGATTTAGAGCAATGAATATGGGAACACTTCCCAATAACAGCGCAATCAAAGAACCCATTAGTACACCAGTCATCTCAATTCACCTCACTTGTATGAACTTCTTCGTTCCCTTTTTTAAAAATTTTAATAAAATCCTGAGTAAATCGTAAGAACATTAGGCAAAATCCTAAAGGTATGGCTACATAAGGAATCCACATAGGAATCATTAGCGCTGGTGAAACCTGGCCTGTCTGTTTAATAAATGCAATAATCTTAAATCCATAGAAAATCATTATACCGCAAAAGACAATAGAAATGATATGTATAAGGATAGAAAGCAGCCTTTTATTCTTTACAGACAGAAATTCATAGAAAAAGTCAATACTTACATGTTTTCCTTTCCGAACACAGATACTTCCTCCAATAAAGGCTATCCAAATCATTAGGTATTTGATAATCTCTTCAGCCCAACTGGCACTAAATTTGAAAACATAACGGAGTACAACATTTACAAATAGGATCACTGTTGTTGCCAGCAATGCGGTACCACAGAAAAATTCTTCTATTCGATCCAGCATTCTCACTACCTCACCTCCAAAGTATGAGCAATAAGCAGGTGAAAGCTTTGTCATTATCAAGGTCTCACCTGCTTTTGCACTATAAATTTATCTTCTCAAAGTATTTCTATTGAATTTTGCTGTAGATTAACTCCAGAATTTCTTTCTTCTCTGGGCTATTTGCAAACTCCTCATGAACAGGCTTGCTGGCTTCAACGAAGGCTGCTCTCTCTTCTGCAGTTAATTCATAGACATTAATGTTTGATTGTTTGATTTCTTCTAAGAATTGCTTTTCTTTTTCTTCTAATGTTTTTCTTTGTACATTTCTTGCTTCTTTTTCTGCTTCAATTACCATTTCTTTATATTCCTCTGGAAGACCATCAAACCAGCCTTTGTTTGTTACAAATACATAGGCCAAATAACCATGGTTGCTGAGGATCATGTTGTCTTGTACTTCATAGAACTTGTTCATAGCAATGGTTGAAATTGGATTTTCTTGGCCATCAACAATTTTTTGTTGAAGGGCATTGTATAATTCTGCGTATTCTATTGGAACGGCATTGGCTCCCCAAGCCTTGTATTGCGCCAATAGCAATGGAGAAGGCATAACTCTCATTTTTACCCCCGCAAAATCAGCAGGCATGTGAATTTCTTTTCCCCTTGTTGTAAAGTTCTTAAATCCTGATCCCCAAAAACCAAGGGATTTAAATCCTTTTGCTTCAGTCTTTGCTAACAACTTGTCTCCAGCTTCTCCATCCAGTATATCCCACATTTGTTCAGTGGATGGCCATAGGAATGGGAAGTCTACAATCTGTAGTTCCTCAACAAAAGGTGTTAAAACAGATATTGGCTGAAGGGTTATTTCATGGGATCCCATTTGTACAGCTTCTGCTTGCTCACGCATAGAGCCTAATTGTAATGCTGGGAATATGTCTACCTTGATTTTTCCATCACTTAAAGCTTCCAATTTCTCCTTGAAAGCCACAGCCCCTGCATGCTCAGAGCTGTTTTCTGGCTGATTGTGGCTAAGCTTCACAGTTATTGATGGCAATTCTTTCGCTTCAGGCGCTTGGGCAGCTGGTATTTCTTTGGCCCCGCAGCCGCCTAGAATTCCAACCAACAAAATGAATACTAGACACAGTGCTACATTCTTTTTCATAATTTTTCTCCCCTTTATTTGATATTTATGGTTAGTGTCCTCTTATTTGGACACTAATCGATAGGATTTTTGAAAACCTAATGCATAGGAGATATCCATAGCAGCTTCCTGAATATCTTTTATTTTTTCTTCCCCATTTTTTTCCCATACCTTCATGCC
>JBFNEZ010000157.1:0-8930 GCA_040797825.1 Thermotaleaceae bacterium
ACCCATTGTCATAATTTGTGCATTGTTGCTTTTACGAGAGCGCTCTGCAGAGTACACATCATGACATACTGCTGCCCTGACCCCGGGGACTTTATTGGCTGTAATAGCCATCCCAATTCCCGTTCCGCAGAGAATAATGGCTCTTTGATAGTGCCCCTTAGAAACCTCTACTGCAATTTGATGGGCAATATTCGGATATAATACCTGCTCCCCTGCATGACTGCCAAAATCGTCATATTCAATACTCAATTCCTCCAAATCCTTCCTAATCACCAGCTTTAAATCATAAGCATTTTGATCACATCCAATGGCAATCTTCATATCTCAATAAACTCCTTGATATATGCTTCTTCAATGGCATCTTTTATTCTTAAAGAATTTGTTCCAATTCTATCTCCATCCACACCTCCTTCAGCCATGATTTTTACTTTTCCATCATTCATTTGTTCTGCAATATCCTTTATGCCCTCCGCAACTTTTTGACTGTGAGAAATAACAACAATGCCCAGCATATTCTAGCTGCCTCCTTCCTAGTCTTTTTTAGATTTTTCTATGTTATTCTTTTTAAAGTAAGCTTTTGATTATCTATCTTATTTCCTCCAATAAAATCAAATAGTTTCTTTAACCTAAGAAACTTCTACTCGATGTCCTATTCTTATTTTTATTCTATGCTTATTGCAAGGAAGAAAAGAATTGAAATGAATACATTTTTAATTTTTAGGAAAGCTATTTCTTAAATAGATTTTTACAAATCCCAAAGGAGATGATGTCATGCAATTTGTACGAGCACAACAAATACTTAGCTCCGAAAATACTATTTCTGTCCACTATCAAGGAAGCCCTATTTGGATAGAAAAACTTGATGAGCATAATCAAACTGCTTTAATAACTGCAGAAAATCGTCAAATGACGGTTCCAATTAAAGAGCTGCAAGAAATCCATTAAAAAATACATAAAAAAACACTGAATTGATATCAGTGTTTTTTTATGTATTACAGTTTGTTGATCATGCTAGCCATATAACCTGCTCCAAATCCATTGTCGATATTCATTACAGCTACACCACTGGCACAGCTGTTAAGCATGCACAACAAAGCAGACAGTCCATGGAAATTGGCACCATAGCCAACACTGGTAGGCACTGCTAAAACGGGTTTGTCCACCAGACCACCAATTACACTGGCTAAGGCTCCTTCCATCCCAGCTACAGCGATAATTGTTCTGGCTTCTCTAACCCTTTCCAAGTTTCCAAACAATCTATGAATCCCTGCTACCCCTACATCATAGATTCTCTCCACTCGATTTCCCAGAAATTCTGCTGTAACTGCCGCTTCCTCGGCTACGGGAATATCAGAGGTCCCTCCTGTCACTACGGCAATATAGGTATCGGAAACTTCAACCTTTTTTCTTTCTATGGTAATAATTCTAGCTAAATCATGATATATGGCGGCGTCACAGACTTCCTTTACCCCTTGATATACTTCTTTGCTGGCTCTTGTGGCTAATATATTGCTATCCTTTTTCAGCATCTCCACAACAATATGTTGGATATGTTCCAGCTTTTTGCCTTCACAATAGATGACCTCAGGATATCCGTTACGTAGTTCTCTATGGTGATCTACCGTTGCTATTCCAATATCTTTGTAAGGAAGCTCCTTCAATATGTCCATGGCCCCATCAACAGTAATTTTTCCTTCTTTAACATCATCTAAAAGCTTTTTTAATTCCATCATTAAAAATAGCTTCCCCTTTCAATATCTTCTATATTATAACTGTCCTATCTATTCTATTTAAAATCTTCTCTTTGAGGTGTAAAACCATCTACTACTATGGAATCCTCAAGAGCCTTCACACAATGGGGTATATTGCTGGGAATATATACGCTGTCTCCTGCCTTTACCACCTTTGTTTCATCTCCAATGGTAAATTCAAAGCTTCCTTTTACGATATAGGAAACTTGTTCATGAACATGGGCATGGGCTGGCATAGATTTATCCTTTTCAAAGGTCACCTCTGTGAGCATAAGGCTGCCCCCGGAAGCTAAAACTTTCAGCGTTACTCCTTCACCGGGTTGTTTCACTCTAGCTTCTTCACTCTTAAAAAACATATTATTTCCTCCTTTTCTTGAATGCAAAATCACTATAGGCTAAATATATCAAATCTTATAGGTTTTGTATAGGTGTGTATAAAAATCCCCTCCATCTATTGGAGGGGATTTAATGGGAGGAGTCTAGGAAGAAGTAGGCTCCTTTCTAGCTATTAAAACAGGGGAGTTGGTCGTTGAATAAAATGCAGAATATTCCCTTCAATATCTCTAAAAAATACGGTTTTTACACCCTTAGGATTCGCCTTTAAATCTTCAATAATTTCCACCTGATGCTTCTTCAAATTTTCATATTCTGCCTCTATATTGTCCGTTCCAAATGCCAAATGTCTGATTCCCTGATCTTTATTTATTCCAACAGCAGTGTCCTTTTCCGCTGGGTAAATTTCTATCATACTTTCATCTTCCATCAAAAGAAAATAAGTAGGCATTTCTTTTTGATTGTCATAGACAATCTTAAAATCAAAAACCTTTACATACCAGTCCTTGAGGGTAATGGTATCCTTTGCGCAAATTCCAACATGCTCTAAGCTTAACATGATCTCATTCCTTTGCAATTAGATTCTTAACGTTGTACCCTTCCGGAAGCATCGCCCTTCATCAGCGTCTCTACTTCTTCTACAGATAGATGATTGAAGTCTCCCTCGATAGTATGCTTTAAGCAAGAAGCTGCTACAGCAAACTCTAAGGCATCTTGATTGCTCAAGCCAGAGGATAATCCGTAGATAAGTCCGCCACCGAAGGAATCTCCTCCACCTACACGATCTACAATACGGATATCATATCGTTTAGACTTGTAGAACTCTTTTCCATCATAAAGCATAGCTGACCAACCATTATCAGAAGCAGAGAAGCTTTCACGAAGGGTGATGGCCACATGTTTTAAATCAAAACGATCTACTAGCTCTTGGGCAACTTTCTTGTAGCCTTCGTCACTTAAATGTCCACTTGTAATATCTGTTTCTGCTGCCTTGATGCCAAAAACCTTTTCTGCATCCTCTTCATTGGCAATAACTACATCGCAATATTTCACGATTTCTGCCATTACCTTTCCTGCTTTTTCTGTGGTCCATAGTTTTTTTCTATAATTCAAGTCCACACTTACAGTTACGCCAGCTTCTTTAGCTGCCTTTACTGCATCTAAGGTGATTTCTGCGCAATTATCGGACAAAGCAGGTGTGATCCCTGTAAAGTGGAACCATTCAGCACCTTCAAAAATCTTTTTCCAATCAAAATCTTCTTTTTTTGCTTCTGCAATAGATGAATGTGCTCTATCATAAATTACTTTTGATGGTCTTTGAGAGGCACCTTTTTCACAGAAGTAGATACCTACACGGTCTCCACCTCTTGTTATATAATCAGTATGAACGCCAAACTTTCTTACTTCATTCACAGCTGCCTGACCAATTTCATGCTTTGGAAGCTTGGTTACAAAGTAAGTTTCTTTGCCATAGTTTGCTAAAGAAACAGCTACGTTTGCTTCCCCACCACCATATACTACTCCAAAATCTTTCGTTTGTACAAATCTTTCATATCCTTGTGGTGCCAATCTTAGCATGATTTCTCCGAATGTAACAAATTTACCCATTTCTATTCCTCCTTCACTTATCCTCTTGCTTTTTTTACTTCTTCCACAAACTTCGCTGCTGTCTCAGTTACCAATTCATAATTTCCTGTTTTTGCACCCTTAGTCAAATCTCCACCAGTACCTACAGCCACAGCTCCTGCTTTGATCCAGTCCTTAACATTATCAAGATTCACACCGCCTGTTGGCATAAAGTTGCCTTGAGGAAGGGGTCCTTTGAAAGCACTAATGATAGAAGGTCCAAAGGCACTTCCTGGGAATACCTTTAGGATCTCTGCCCCTAGCTCTAATCCTTCAATAGCTTCTTTCACTGTCATAATACCAGGCATCACAGGTACTCTATAGCGATTGCAAAGCTTGATAGTCTCTGGGTTCAAACTTGGACTTACGATATATTTTGCACCAGCTAGAATGCAAGCCCTAGCAGTTTCTGGATCCAGTACAGTTCCAGCACCGATGATTACATCTTCATCTTTATAAGCTTGGGTAAGCTCTTTGATAATATCCACAGCACCAGGTACTGTCATGGTGATTTCCAAGGCTTTAATACCACCCTTTTTTACTGCTTCAACAATCTTCATGCCTTCTTCTTTTGATTCCGCACGGATTACAGCTACAACGCCAGAATCTACAATTTGTTTTATGGTTTCCATTCTTTTCATAAATCATACCTCCGTTCTTAGTTGTATGTCGTCGGACAACCTATATTTTTATTATATACGCAATCTTATATCAAAATCAATACTTTAATAAAAAAACGTTATCTTGCTAACCACCCACCGTCTACTGCCAAAACATATCCATTTACATAATCCGCTGCTTCCGATGCTAAAAATACTACTGCACCGCCTAAATCCTCTGGAGTTCCCCATCTTCCTGCGGGAATTCTCCCAAGAATTTCTTGTTCTCTTTGGGCATCGGCTCTCAGTTGTGCCGTATTATCTGTAGCCATATATCCTGGAGCAATGGCATTGATGTTAATATGGTGTTTTGCCCATTCATTGGCCAATAGTTTTGTAATTCCTGCAACCCCACTCTTACTAGCCGTATAGGATGGAACACGAATTCCCCCTTGGAAAGAAAGCATAGAAGCAATATTAACAATCTTCCCACCGGTTCCCTGCTTGATAAATTGTCTTCCTACAGCCTGACTGAAAAAGAATACAGTCTTTAGATTGATATTCATTACATCATCCCAGTCTTGTTCTGTAAAATCGATGGAATCTTCTCTACGGATAATACCTGCATTATTCACTAGGATATCTACCTTGCCAAATTCCTTTAAGGTTGCTTCCATGATAGCTTCAACCGGCTCGATGGACATCAAATCTGCTTGAATCCCTAAAAATTTCCTTCCCAATGCCTCTATTTTTTCTTTCGTTTCTGTTGCCCCAGAGCGATCTGCTCCAACAATATCTGCTCCAGCTTCTGCCAATGCCAGAGCCAAGCCTTGTCCTAAGCCTCTGCCCGCCCCAGTTACGATAGCAACCTTTCCTTTTAAGCTAAACTTATCCATTATCACGGAAATCACATCCCTTTCCTTAACGTTATTCCATATATGCACCCTTCATTGGGGATACAGCTAATCTTGTATAAATAGAAAGAATACCTTTTTTATGCCTCATGGGCGGCTTCACCCATTTTCTTTTTCTTTCTTCCAGCACCTTCTCTACTTCCTCTAAAGTCATTGGTTGTCCCTTAACACCTATGATATTCAATGCCCTGTTGGGTATATCAATTTCTATCAAATCTCCTTCTTCCACCAAGGCAATAGGTCCTCCTTCGCTGGCTTCTGGAGATACATGGCCGATGGCTGGTCCTCTTGTGGCCCCTGAATATCTTCCGTCGGTAATTAGCGCAATAGAGGATACCAGTTCTGGATCTGAGGCGATGGCTTCTGTTGTATAAAACATTTCTGGCATCCCACTTCCCTTCGGTCCCTCGTATCGAATAAAGACTGCATCACCTGGACGAACTGCTTTGCTTAGTACAGCTTCCAGGGCTTCCTCTTCAGAATCAAAGGGCTTAGCTTTTAGGGTAGCAACCCGCATTTCTTTTGCAACAGCAGAATGCTTCACAACAGCCCCCTCTGGAGCAAGATTTCCTTTTAATATAGCGACTGCCCCTTCTTTTTGTATGGGATTGTCTGCCTTGGCAATGACAGCTTCTTTTTCTACGCCTAATTCTTTCAAATAGCTTTGGGCTCTTTCATAAAAGCCATTGGCTTTTAAATCTTTCAAATTTTCACCTAGGGTCTTTCCTGTAACTGTCATCACGTCCAAGTGTAAGAATTCTTTTATTTCTTCCATAATAGCAGGTACGCCTCCTGCATACCAGAAATACTGGCCTGGGAAAAATCCACTAGGTCTGATATTGGCTAAATAGGGAATTTTTCGATGAATGCTGTCAAACAAATCTGGTTCAATTTCTATTCCCAATTCATGGCTAATGGCTGGAATATGAAGTAGAGTATTGGTTGAACCTGCTATGGCCGCATGAACCATAATGGCGTTTTCAAAGGCTCTCCTTGTCATAATATGGGAAGGCCTAATATCTTTCTCTATAAGCTCTAACAATTGGCTTCCTGCCCTTTGTGCTGCCTTTTCCATTTCTTCTAGAGTAGCAGGCATCACTGCAGTTCCTGGCAGTGCGATACCCAATGCCTCACACATTACTTGCATAGTAGCCGCAGTACCCATAAAAGCACAGGCTCCGCAGGAGGCACAAGCTGTATGCTGTTTTTCTTTAAAACTTTCCTCGGTAATCTCTCCTCTACGCAGCTGAGCACTATAGGTCCCAATTTGTTCCAAAGTGAGATTATCTGGACCAGCTTTCATCAAGCCTCCTGTAAATACAATGGATGGCATATCTAGTCTGGCGATGGCTTTTAAATGGGCAGGTACGCCTTTATCACAGCTGCAAATAAAAAGTCCTCCATCGAAGGGTGTAGCTGTCGCCTGTATTTCAATCATACTTGCAATTAGCTCTCTAGATAATAAAGAATAATTCATCCCATCATGGCCTTGAGCAATGCCATCACAAATGTCTGTAGTCGTATATTTTGCCGGTTTTGCCCCTAAATCAATTAATTTTTTTTCTGCCGCAAATACCAATTCATCTAAATGAACACTTCCTGGATGGCTGTCTCCCCAAGTACTTTGAATAAATATCTGTGGTTTATCTAAATCCTCTGCTGTCCAACCCATTCCCATCTTAAGAGCATCCATTTCTACAGCAACACTTCTCATTTTTTGACTTTTCAGCATATTTTTTCCTCCTAAGAGATAAGAGCATTGGTATGTTTTTCTAATCCGTGAGGCTATGAGCTAGAGATCATTTTCTCAAATACCCATTATTTTAAATGCTCAATCACATTTTTAGCTGCCAATATGTCCATATTGATAAATACTTCTCTTGTAAAGGTCCCTACATGGGGCGTCAAAATGACATTGTCAAACTTTCTAAGGGGTGAATCGGTTTTTGGCTCCACATCAAATACATCAATGGCTGCATAGGATATAAGATCTTTCTCTAAAGCTCTACATAGTGCCCTTTCATTTACAATAGGTCCCCTAGCAGTATTGATGAGCATGGGTTTTTTCTTCATTTTTTCCATGGTTTCATCATGAAACATATTTTCTGTAGTGCTGGTCAAAGGTGCATGAATACTGATAATATCAGATTTTCCTAAAAGTTCTTCAAAGGACACATAGGTTATCCCTAATTCAGTCTCTGCTTGTAGATCTTGTCGCACATCGGAATAAATAATCTCCATATCAAAGGCTTTTGCCTTACGGATTAATTCTTTTCCTATGGCCCCTAATCCAACAATTCCTAGTACTTTTCCTTCTAGACTAAAGCCTAATATTTTATTCCAGCTGCTTGCTTTCATATGCTGATCCAGCTCTGCTGTCTTTCTAGAAACTTGCAGGATATAGGCCATCACCAGCTCTGCCACAGGCTTTTCCACCACCCCTAGGGTTCTGGCAACTAAAATACCTTTTTCTTGTGCATAGGCTACATCTACCGAATCTGTACCAACTCCTCGCCTTGCAATAATCTTCAGATTTGGTGCACTATCAATGACCCTTTTGCTAATTTTTTCTAAATCACATATAATTCCATCAGCCTCACCGATAATGGAAATAACTTCCTCTTCGGTTAGGGCCTTTTTGTAGGGATTGGGTATTACTTCAAACCCCGCTTCTTTTAGAAGCCGCTCACCTTCTTGAGAAAATCTTCCAAAAAACTCTGATGTAATCACGATTTTCTTACCCATGTCCTACCTCCTAATAATACTCTTTTCGCTATAAAATTTTTATAGATTCATTATTTCACTTCTTTTTATTCTTTATCCAAACTTATAGCTGCAATAACTTTTTGAAATCTACTACAGCAGCTGGGGATTGATTAACCGTGGAACAAAGAAAGCAATCTCTGGAAAGAATGCTACAAATATCAACACAATTAATACAACTGTAATATAAGGAAGCACTGCAGAGAATGAGCGTTCTATAGATAAATCTCCAATGGTAGCTGCAATCAATAGGCAAAGTCCATAGGGCGGCGTTACAAGGCCAATTGCCAAGGTAATAACCGTTACAATCCCCAAGGTTACGGAACTGATCCCCAGCTTCAATGCTACAGGAAGCAGTACGGGAATGAATAGGATCATAGCAGGAATGGCATCCATAAAGGTTCCGACGAAAAGGAAAAATGCAATAACGATACCCATGAATACCCATTTTTCAGTGATATAGGCTGTGAAGAATTCTTCTGCAAGTGTAGCCACTCTATAATAGCCTAACAGTTCTCCTAAAGCGCTGGCCGCTGCTAAAGCAAAAAGTGATAAAGCACTTAAAGTCATGGTCTCTGTCAAAATCTCAGGGATATCTCTGAATTTTAGTGTTTTATAAAAAAACATACTAATCAAAAAAGCATACAAAGAGGCAAAGGCTGCAGCTTCTGTTGCCGTATAGAGTCCTGATACGATTCCACCGATGATAATAACTGGTGTCAAAAGTGCAGGAAAAGATTCATAGAGCAGTTGAAGAAAATTTTTAAGAGAAGGCATATCATATTTTGGGAAGCCTCGTTTTAAAGATATGATATATACCACAGCCATCATACCAAGGCCAATCAAAATACCAGGAACGAAGCCCGCTAAAAATAGGGAGGATACGGGAGCATTGGTCAATCCAGCGTATACAATCATAGGAATACTAGGTGGTATGATAACTC
>JBFNEZ010000158.1:0-8929 GCA_040797825.1 Thermotaleaceae bacterium
AGTATATGTAGGATTTAGATTTGAGTTTAAATTTGGAGTGGCAGCCATATTGGCACTTGTACATGATATATTATGGAGTCCTTCTTACCAGTACCATTTATTGTTCCAGGAGCAAAACTTGGACTAGCAAATATAGTCAATTTAATTACTTTGGTACTTTTTGGCTTTCGATATGCAATTGCTGTATCAATTGTTCGATGTGTTGTGGTGGTATTGGGTACAGGGGTCGTTACCAGCTTTTTTTATAGCATTGTTGGTGCCGGGTTAAGTACTTTTTTCATGTGGATAATTATGAGAAAGTTCTCTAGCTATTTTAGCTTGATAGGAGTAAGTATTTTTGGTGCTATGGCTCACAATATTGGGCAACTAACAGTAGCTAGCTTAATGGTACAAAATCCTTTGATTTTTACCTATCTTCCGATAATGATGCTTATGAGTCTTTTTACAGGGTATTTTGTTGGATTGACATCAATATATGCAACACCCCGATTAAGTAGAATATTAGATAAAAATGACTCCTTGAATTATATGAATTAAAAATAAAGCAGGTGGAAGTATATGAATACAAAAAATACAAACCCTCTTATTTTAATTATTCTCCTAAGGATAGGTGCGGTACTTGGAGGGGTTTTAGGAGAAGTATTTAAACAAACTCTACCTATTCTGAATTATGGAAAAACTATTGGCTTTCAGCCATTCACATTGGATTTGAGTATTATCAAACTTACTCTTGGATTAATTATGCATTTAAATTTGGCAAGTGTCCTAGGTTTGGGTATCGCAGTATTTATTTTTACGAGATTGTAGGTGAAAGGCATTGAGTAAGCTTGTGTTAGCCTCCGCTTCTCCACGAAGAAAAGAGATATTGCAGAATTTCAATGTCCCATTTTCTATCATACCAGCAAATGTCGAAGAAATTATTCGTGATGGAGAGGGTCCAAAAGAAATTGCAATGGCTTTGGCTCTGGAAAAGGCATTATATGTAATGGAACAAGCAGATCAAAATGATATAATTGTAGCTGCAGATACGATTGTCTATAAAAATGAGATCTATGGAAAGCCTTCTAGTTATGAAGATGCTTTTCGTATGCTTTCATCCTTGCAGAATGATATTCATATTGTTTTTTCAGGCATTGCTGTAATTCAAAAGTCAACAAATATAAAAATAGTTGATTTTGAAAGTACAAAAGTAAAAATTAAAAAAATGGATGAAAATAGAATTCGAAAATATATTGAGACTGGAGAAGTATGGGATAAAGCTGGCGCCTATGCTATTCAAGGAAAAGGATCCCTATTTATTGAGTGGATTAAGGGTGATTATTTTAATGTCGTAGGTCTCCCTATTGCAAAACTGGATAATATTCTAAGGACATATTTTCATCTGGAAATGCTATAATGGAGTTGGTGTTAAGTCATGACAAATGATAAGCGCTCAATACTAATAAAGAAGATGGCAGAAAGTGAAAGGCCAAGAGAGAAGTTAGTACAATTTGGTGTATCAGCTCTTTCTAATGCAGAACTTCTGGCAATACTTATTAGAACGGGTACAAAAGATATCTCAGCTATTGAATTATCCCAGCATATACTGTCTTATGATGCATCAGGGTTAAAATATCTTGCAGAATGTACCGTTCAAGAATTGAGTAAAATTAAAGGAATTGGTGTAACCAAAGCATGTCAAATTATAGCAGCCATAGAAATTGGACAAAGAATATCCAAAATGGCTTCCATAGAAAGGCTGCAGATTACATCCCCGAAGGATATAGCTTCTATTTTTATGGAAGAGATGCGTTATTATAAAAAGGAATACTTTAAAGTTCTTTTATTAAATACAAAAAATGAAATTATATCCACTGAACTAATTTCTATTGGGAATCTGAATGCATCTCTGGTTCATCCAAGGGAGGTCTTCGTACAAGCAATCAAAAAAAGTGCTGCTTCCATGGTTTTGTTGCATAATCATCCTAGTGGAAATCCAATTCCCAGTCAAGAGGATATTGCAATTACTAAGAGATTGATAGAAGCAGCTAAAATTATTGGAATTGATATTTTAGATCACATCATTATTGGTGATGGAGTTTATAAAAGTTTTAAAGAGCTGTCTATACTATAAAGGATGATTAAGTGAAGGATTAGGAAGGAGCAAAATATATGGGATTGTTTCAAGTTTTTTCAAAAGATATGGGAATAGATTTAGGAACAGCTAATACATTGGTTTATGTAAGAGGAAAAGGAATTGTTGTAAGAGAGCCTTCCGTAGTGGCAATCCAAGAAGATACAAGACAGGTTTTAGCAGTAGGCCAAGAAGCAAAGCAAATGATTGGTAGAACTCCGGGAAACATTATTGCCATAAGGCCATTAAAGGATGGTGTCATAGCAGATTTTGATGTTACCCAAAGCATGCTAAAATATTTTATAAGACGAGCTTACCCTAAAAGATCAGTATTGTTTCAGCCAAGAGTAGTTGTTGGAGTACCTTCTGGCGTTACAGAAGTAGAGAAAAGAGCTGTGGAAGAAGCTGCATTACAGGCGGGAGCAAAGGAAGCTTATCTTATTGAGGAACCTATGGCTGCAGCAATTGGTGCTGGATTACCTGTAGAAGAGCCTACGGGTAGCATGGTTGTCGATATTGGCGGCGGAACCACAGAGATTGCAATCATTTCTCTGGGAGGTATTGTTACGAGCAAATCAATACGTATTGGCGGAGATGAATTAGATGAAGCAATTGTCCAATATATCAAAAAAGAATATAGCCTTATGATAGGTGAAAGAACAGCTGAAGATATCAAGTTGAAAATTGGGTCTGCTTATCCAAAAGGAAAAGAAGACAGACTCGCTATTAGAGGCAGAGATCTGGTTTCAGGTTTGCCTAAAACATTAGAAATATCTTCTTCTGAAATCTTAGAAGCTTTACATGAACCTGTAAATGCAATTATTGAAGCGATAAAGTATACATTGGAGAAAACGCCTCCTGAACTAGCATCAGATATTATGGAATTTGGTATTATGTTAACTGGTGGAGGTGCTTTATTGGATGGTTTAGATCGATTGGTTCGAAGAGAAACTGGAATGCCTGTCAGAATTGCTGAAGAGCCTCTCGATTGCGTTGCTCTGGGGACAGGAAAAACAATTGAAGAAATAGAAACCTTAAGGAGAGTACTAATTTCTCCAAAGAAACTGGGATAAAGTGGTGAACTGGGATGAGGTTGTTTCTAAAGAAAGGTGCTTTAATGATAGTAACATTGGTTACTATCATTCTCATTATTGTCATGGGCATGTCTCTTGGTGGCAGAGCTCGGCTAACAGGACCCGAGAACATTTTCGGGAGTATGATTATGCCAATACAAAGATTATTATATCAAACTGGTCATGTAATAGAGAGTACAATTAGACCGATTTTTTCTTTTCGTAGTATTGATAAAGAAAATCAAGAGCTAAAAAAGGAAAATGAAGAATTGTTAAAGGAAATTGTTGAGTTGCAGTTAACTCAGAATGAGTTGAGTGAGTTGAGAAATTTATCGAAGGCTTTGAACTATATTGAAGAGGAAAAAAAATATCAATATGTTTCTGCAAGCGTGACAGGAAAAGATACAGGAAATTGGTTCAATGTTTTCACCATCGATGTCGGCAGTCGACAGGGAATTCAAAAAGACAGTCCTGTTATTAATGGAAAAGGATTAATAGGCAGAGTATACGAAGTGGGAGACAATTGGGCTAAAATTATTACTATTATAGATAATAAAAGTTCTGTAAGTTTTGAAGTACTTAGACAAAATGAGTATATTGGTGTTATTAGAGGAAGTGTAAAAGTCCAGCTCTCTGGATTTTTGATAGATCCTCAAGCAGAAGTTGTTGTAGGAGATAAATTAATTACTTCTGGGCTGAGTATCTATCCAAAAGGGATTTTGATTGGGGAAATTCTAGAAGTTACTAAAAAAGAGGACGAACTTCTAAAAAACATTGTGATTGAACCAGCGGTTAATTTTAAAAAAATAGATAAGGTAATGGTATTAGTACCATTAAAGGAATAGCAAAAGGAGCCTTAAGCATGAGAATTTTTGCTGTATCAACAATTCTAATTGTAAACTTTTTACTTCATTCCACAGTCTTACAGCATTTTAGGATATTTGGTATTATACCGAATACTACCTTGATATTAGTAGTTCATTTCTCGATGTTATGGGGCAAAAACCGAGGTGCATTGATCGGTTTTTTTGCTGGGCTCCTTCAAGATATATTTTTGGGCAATCTTTTTGGCGCCAATATATTAATCTATATGTTATTGGGATATAATCTAGGCATGCTGGAAAAGACAATTTTTAAAGATAATCCTCTAACACCTTTGATTTTTCTCACTGATGTATATTTATCAGATAAAAACAGATTTTTTTAGTATTGTTGAGCGGATTATTCTTATAGAAGCAATTTATAATGGATTATTATCTGTATTTATTTATAAATATATCTACGATTTTGTAAGGCTACCCTACATTAAGGTTAAAACTAGGTGATAAATATGTTGGAAAAATTAAAAGATCGTTACAATCAAATCATTCTTTTTTTTGCTGCCTTTATCTTGATAATCTTTATACAGTTATTTTCTTTAACAATTGTAGAAGGGGAAAGATATCAGGAAATGGCGGACAATATTCGGATAAAGAATATTCCAATTACTGCCCCACGGGGTGAAATTAGAGATCGATATGGAAGACTCCTTGCAGGTAATAAGCCAAGTTTTACAGTTCAAATCATGAAAAATGAATTGATTGATGAAAAAACAAATGATATTGCCATAACCCTCTTGGATGTATTGGAAAAAAATGGAGAAAAATATGTAGACAACTTTCCAATTGCCATAGAAAATGGGCAATTCTATTTTACCTATGATAAAGAAATTGATGATTGGTTAACTGCGCAAGGGATTTATGATACAAGAAATGCAGAGGAAGTTTTTAATATTTTAAGAGAACAATTAGATGTTGAGCCTAGTCTAGATGTTTTTGATGCACAGACAGAAATGCAACAATTCCATGGAGTTTATCCCCCAATATCTGTAAAAACCATGAAATTTACTCAAGAAATGCAAAAGGAAAATTTTCTTCAAAAATATAATCTCGATACCAACTTATCAGCAGAGGAAGCCTTTAAAGCACTCAAGGAAAGGTTTAAGATTTCAGAAACCTATTCTTATGAAGATGCAAAAAAGATTTTAATTCTTAGACATGAACTGAGAGAACAGGGTTATCGACAATATCAGCCAGTAAAAATTGCCTTAAATGTATCGAATAAAACTGTTGCTGCGGTAGAAGAAATGAGTATGGAACTTCCAGGAGTAAACGTTGAAATGGAGCCTATTCGTCACTATCCTAACGAGCAGCTGGCTTCCCATATTATAGGTTATCTAGGTAAAATATCTGATAGTGAAAGAGAAAAATATGTTACTGAATTAGGATATAAACCCAATGATTTAATAGGAAAAGATGGTATTGAGCGGGTACTTGAGGAAAAACTTAAGGGTAAAGATGGCGCTAAATATGTTGAAGTTGATGTATATGGGAGATTGATTAACACATTGAGTGAGGAAAAACCTACAAAGGGAGAAGATGTTTATCTTACTATTGATGCAAAATTGCAAAAGGTAGCTGAGGAAGCCTTAGAACATGCGCTTAAACAGATCCAGATTGGAGGAACCTTTGAAAGCCAATGGGGTAATTATAAATACAGCAGGGTATATAAAAATGCGACTTCTGGAGCAGTTGTGGCTTTGGATGCTAAAACTGGAGAAGTATTGGCATTGGCGAATTATCCTTCTTTTAACCCAAGTCTTTTTGCAACTGGTATCTCATCAAAAGATTGGAAAGCTTTACAAGACCAAAATCCAAGGGATCCAATATCACCTCTTCCGTTGTATAACATTGCTACAAGAGCAGCGATTCAACCAGGATCAACTTTTAAGATGATTACGGGATTGGCAGCAATAGAACAAGGCCTTAGTCCAAATTATAAAATGTATGACAATGGTTTTATACAATTGGGAACAAGAAGTTTTGGTTGTTGGTTGTGGAATAGAAGTAAAGGAAAACATGGGTGGGTTGATTTGTATAGGGCATTGGAAGTATCCTGTAACTATTATTTCTATAATGTAGCGACAGGATGGGATCATTATAAAAATCAGCCTTTACCCATTTCTATGAACGTTGATAAGCTTTTAGAATATACAAGAATGTTCGGGTTAGGAGAAGCTACAGGCATAGAGATTTCTGAAGCTGCTTATGGTGCGCCTAATCCACAGAAAAAAACAGCAAGCATAAAAGCCATGTTAAGAAGATATATTAAGGCAAATGCTAAAGAATATTTTGTCTCTGAAACTGTTGATAATAAGGAAGAGCTGGATAAGCAAATAGAAACCATTGTGGGATGGGCTGAAGAAAATCCGGGAAGAGGGGAATTGATCAGTCGTATTGGAAAACTTGATGTTAAAAAAGAAAAAGTTGAAACCTTGGCAGATACAGCAAAATTCAGCTATTTTAATCAAGCAAAGTGGTCAAAAGGGGATACTTTCAACCTCTCTATAGGACAAGGTGAACATGCTTATACGCCTTTACAGATGGCCAATTATATAGCAACTATTGCTAACGGAGGATATAGAAATACAGTTAGTGTGATTAAAAAAGTAGGCAGTGAATTCTCCTTTACTGAAGATAGTAAGGATGAAACAAAAAGGGTCCCATTAAAGGATTATAATAATTTAGAGCATATTAAAAAAGGAATGGCAGATGCTGCCCAAGGGGAGGAAGGTACATCTCGTGCTGTATTTGGAAAATTTCCTGTTCATGTAACAGCAAAAACAGGTACTGCACAAAGATCAGGAAAAATACAGCCGAAGGATGAAGGGGAATATTTACGCAAATATTTAAGGTGGATAGCTCCTGGCTTAGGAATTGAACAGGTAGAAAGTAGAGCAAAAGAAATTATTAGAGCAGATAGAGATAGATATAGAGATGAAGGACTTGCAATGAGACAAGCAATCAAAGAACTCACAAATAATCGTGTAACAGATGCTAAAATGGATGAATTTAAAGATAACTATGATAACTTTGCTTGGTTTGTATCCTTTGCACCCTATGACGATCCACAGATAGTGGTAGTATCAATGATATTTCAAGGTGGTGCAGGAGGATATGCGTCCCCTATTGCAAGAGAGATTATGGCTGAGTACTTCGGTTTCAATCATCAAAATGAAACGATTAATCTCAAAAATACACTTACTCAATAAATATTGAGTAGGTGTATTTTTAAATGTATACTTTTCACAAAAAAAGAGGAATTGTAAGTGTTTTGAAGAATATATAAACAATGTAGATTTATGCGTTCTCTGGAGGTCACTACAGTATGTTGAAAAATAGTGCAATAGAATTTAAAGGAAACAAGGAAGGCATCGTAATATATTTTGATAAAAATGTAGACTATATACATTTAAAGGAGCAGCTTATAAATAGACTTGAAGGGGCAAAAAAGTTCTTTAAGGGAGCCAAAGTTGCTAGCTTTCAGGGGAGAGACTTCACTGAAGATGAAGAAACAGAGCTTCGTGGCATTATAAATAATCAATATGGAATGATTTTATTAGAGAGAAGTGAGGACAATATAGATTTGGAGACAAAAAAAATATTTATGGGTATTGAAGAAGGAAATACAAAGTTTATCCGGACTACAATTCGATCTGGTCAAAAAATAGAATTTAATGGAAATGTAGTGATTATTGGAGATGTAAATCCAGGTGCTGAAATAGTTGCAGAAGGAAATATTCTTGTCATGGGTTCAATGAGAGGGTTGGCCCATGCGGGCTCGTCAGGAAATGAAAAGGCATTTGTAGCTGCTTTTTGTCTTCAACCTAAACAGTTACGGATAGGGGACAAGATTGCGAGGTCACCAGACCATGATTATACTAAGCCCAATGTACCAGAATTGGCAAAGATAAAAGAAGGAAACTTAGTTATAGAGCCATATCTTCCGAAAAAATAGATTTTCGAATATCATATAGTGCGATGGAGGGGAAAAAATGGGAGAAGTAATTGTCGTAACGTCTGGAAAAGGCGGCGTAGGAAAAACAACTACAACTGCAAATATTGGTACCGGCTTGGCTTTGAACGGTAAAAAAGTTGTTGTGGTGGATGCAGATATTGGACTTAGAAATTTAGATGTTGTTATGGGTTTGGAGAATAGAATTGTATACGATATTGTAGATGTTGTTGAAGGTGTTTGTCGTTTAAGACAGGCACTTATAAAGGACAAGCGGTTTGACGGACTATTTCTATTGCCTGCAGCTCAAACAAAAGATAAGAATGCAGTCAATCCCAAGCAAATGCAACAATTATGCAATGAATTAAAGGAGAGCTTTGACTATGTAATTATTGATTGTCCTGCAGGAATTGAACAAGGTTTCAAAAACGCAATTGCAGGAGCAGATCGTGCTATCGTTGTTACTACTCCAGAGATTTCTGCTGTAAGAGATGCCGATAGGATTATTGGTCTCGTAGAAGCTTCAGAGTTAAAGAATCCAATGCTCATCATCAATCGTATTCGTATTGAAATGGTAAAAAGAGGAGATATGATGAATATTGATGATATGATTGATATCTTAGCCATTGATTTGTTGGGTGTTATTCCTGATGATGAGGCAATTGTTATCTCTACAAATAAGGGAGAGCCTGCAGTAACAGAGGATAATTCTATGGCTGGGAAAGCCTACAGAAACATTACAAAAAGAATTTTGGGAGAAGAAGTACCTTTTCTACAATTAGAAGGAGAAGAAAACTTTATGTCTAAACTTAGAAAGCTATTTGGCTTAAGCAAATAGATTCGAAAGGAGCGTTACAATAATGGATTTTTTCAAGCTTTTCAGTAGAGAGGATGCTTCCAGTAAGAATGT
>JBFNEZ010000159.1:0-8856 GCA_040797825.1 Thermotaleaceae bacterium
CTAAAAGCGATAAAGAAGTATGATGGAAATATTACCAAAGTGGCCCAAGTACTAGGAATAGCTAGAAATACCCTTTATGAAAAAATGAAAAAGTATAAAATTAAGCAATAAGCATCTGAAATTCAGATGCTTTTTTAGTGTCCTGAAATTGATGAGTGTCCGATATTCTAACAATTAAAAAAGGGAACCACTATACTTAGAGGGTTATACCAAGGTAAAAGGTAAAATACTGTTAGAAAAACTAACAAATAATTTGGATTTCTAAAATGAAATCCAGAGAGGTATATGGGAATTTAAAAAACTTTTTTATGTGTAGAAGTTTGGATTTTAAATCGTTAGATTAAATGTGCAGAGAAAAGTTTCCCTTATGCCACTTGAAAGATGGGGCCTAGAAAATAGCCTTACAGTTGTTTAATAAATCAAAGGAGTTTCATAGAAAAAGTTCCATAGATAAATCTATTGTTTGAAGTATGGCATGTTTATTTCTAATTATTATGATGGGAGGCAGAAACAGTGGTTAAGGAGGCGTGGTGTTATGTGGAAGAGATACATTATTGAATTGGGATGGGGTGCTGATCTCCATGGACAAGATGTGACGAAGGCAGCTGAGAGGGCAGTGAAGGATGCAATTTCAAGAAGCTGTTTATGTGGTTTAATGGAGATTTTAAAGCTGAAAGATTTAAACGAAGTCAGGGTACACGTAACCATCGCCACACCTCATCCTGAACGTGTGAATAAGGAAAACGTTATGAAGATGCTGCCTATAGGAAAGAAATTTATAGAAGTCATGGAGGGAGGGATGGAGGTACCAGGGCTTTATGTAAAGGATTTTGGAGATCAAAAAGACAGTATTGTTGTAGTAAATGCATGTGTAGAAGTATCCGTATTAGATTAGGAAATCAATTTTATTACAAAAAAATAGGGAGGGAATCATGTGAGTTTATCTAATGGGAAGATTACTGAAATGTTTAATCAGATGCTCAAAATAAGGAAGTTCGAAGAAAAAGCCATGAGACTGTTTGCTGAAGGTCAGATTCCTGGGTTTGTACACTTATACATAGGGGAAGAAGCTGTTGCAACTGGTGTTTGTGCAAATCTATCAGAGGTTGACTATATTACCAGTACCCACAGAGGACATGGGCACATCCTTGCAAAGGGCGGAGATTTAAAGGAAATGACGGCAGAGCTCTTTGGAAAAGAAACCGGTTATTGTAAGGGAAAAGGTGGTTCCATGCATATAGCAGATGCAACTAGAGGGATATTGGGGGCCAATGGAATCGTAGGCGCAGGCCATAACATTGCAGTAGGTGCAGGGATAACAGCCCAATATAAAGGTACTGATCAAGTATGTGCTTGTTTTTTTGGTGATGCTTCAACGAACCAAAGTACATTCCATGAGGCATTAAATTTAGCAAGCATATGGAAGCTTCCTGTAGTGTTTGTCTGCGAAAACAATTTATATGGAATTTCTATGAGTCAATCAAGACATCAAGCGATACAAGATATATCGGATAGAGCAGTAGCCTATAATATGCCTGGCATCACTGTTGATGGAAACGACGTATTTGCAGTCTATGAAGCTGCAAATGAAGCCATAAAGAGAGCCAGAAGCGGACAAGGACCAACCCTGATAGAGTGTAAAACCTATAGACATAGAGGACACTTTGAAGGAGATGCTACCACATATAGAGCAAGTGATGAACTAACAGAATGGTTAAAGAAGGATCCAATTAACAGATTAGAAAAATATATGTTAGATCATAAGGTTACCACTGTAGAAGAATTAGAGGCGCTGAAAAAAGAAGTTGATCTACAGATTGCAAATGCAGTTGAATTTGCAAATAAGAGTCCTTATCCTTCACCGGAATCAGCGGTAGAAGATATTTATACGGATATCGTAGAGGAGGTTCGAGCTAGATGAGAACAATGACATATGGGGAAGCCATTAGAGAAGGTATGAGAATATCAATGAAAGAAGATCCAAATGTGTTTATTATGGGCGAAGATGTGGGTGCCTTTGGAGGCTGCTTTGGCGTAACCGCAGGTCTCTATGAAGAATTTGGAGAGAAAAGGGTAAGAGATACACCGATATCTGAAGGGGTCATTATTGGTGGAGCAGTTGGTGCTGCTGCTACAGGTCTTAGACCAATAGCAGAACTCATGTTTATTGATTTTTTAACTGTGGGAATGGATCAAATTGTAAACCAAGCTGCAAAGATGAGATATATGTTTGGCGGAAAAATTACTGTACCAATGGTTGTAAGACTGCCAGCAGGTGGTGGTGTTCAAGCAGCAGCACAACATTCTCAATCTCTTGAAGCATGGTTGACCCATGTTCCAGGTTTAAAAGTCGTATATCCTTCTACGCCCCAAGATGCACTAGGACTCATGCTGACGGCTGTAAAAGATGACAACCCAGTAATGTATATAGAGCATAAAGCAATGTACGCTTTAAGCGGAAAGGTAGCAGAGAAGGTGGAACCAATTCCTTTTGGTGTAGCCGATGTAAAAAGAGAAGGCTCTGATGTTACCATAATCGCCTATGGAAAAATGCTTCACGAAGCTTTAAAAGCAGCTGAAGAACTTGAAAAAGAAGGAATAGAGGTTGAAGTTATAGACCCAAGAACCCTATATCCGCTAGATCAGGAAGCAATTTTTAAGTCTATTGAAAAGACGAATAAGGTAGTTATAGCCACTGAAGAGAATAAAAGAGGGGGATACGCAGGGGAAATTGCAGCGATCATTGCAGAGAAATGCTTTGATAATCTAGACGCGCCTATTGTAAGAATTGGGGCATTGAATACACCCATACCATTTACAGCTTGTCTTGAGAACTATGTACTTCCAAACTATGTAGACATTGTAAATGGCGTGAAGAGCATTACCGTTGCAGCTTGTGCTATTTAATTTAAGAGGGGGTAGCCTTAGGTTACCCCTTTAAAAGGGTGATAAAATATGTCAAGCATAGGAATCATTGCGAATCCAGCATCAGGTAAGGACATAAGGAGATTGGTTTCCCATGCAACAGTCATTGATAACCATGAAAAAGTAAATATTGTTGAACGGATGATTTTGGGAGCCCAGCAGTGTGGTGTGGAAAATATATACATTATGCCGGATACCTTCAATATAGGTTATAGAGCCATAGATAATTTATGCAATTCAAAGGAATTGACAAGCAATGTGGAAGTTTTATCGATGAAGCTTAGGGCAAATTTACAGGATACAGTACATGCCGCAAAGCTGATGGAAGAAATGAAGGTAGGATGTATTGCTGTACTTGGTGGGGATGGCACCAATAGGGCTGTTGCAAAATCAATCAAGGATACACCATTGATCAGCATATCAACGGGAACAAATAATGTTTATCCAGAAATGCTGGAAGGTACGGTGGCTGGCATGGCTGCAGCAATTACTGCTTCAGGAAAATATATGAAAGAGAGCATCTGTAAAAAGGATAAGAAAATCGAGATATCTATAAATAATGAATTCATTGATATTGCTTTAGTAGATGCAGTAATATCAAGAAATTTATTCGTTGGGTCTAAAGCAATATGGAACATAGAGGATATTATGAAAATCGTCGTATCAAAAGCCCATCCAGCGACCATAGGCTTTTCTGCCATTGTAGGATGTAAAAGGATTATAAGGGACCAGGATGATTTTGGTGCAGCTGTTGATTTAACTGAAAAAAAGTATTCAATTATTGCACCTGTGGCAGCAGGACTAATAAGGGAAATTCACATGGGTGAACATAAAATTTTAAAACTCAACACCGAATATACTTACAGCATGGAATCAGACGGGATTATCGCTGTAGATGGTGAAAGAGAAATACCTTTTCAAGAAAAGGATCGAATAAGTTTTAGAATTACCAGGGATGGACCTTTTCGTGTAAATGTAAGAAAGGCTTTGGAGGACGCACAAAGGAGCGGATTTTTTAACCGATAAACATAGATTGGTTTTAAGTATAACGAAGTATTTATGGTATGGAGGGAGACTTGAAATGGCAAAATTAGTGACGATGCCAAAATTGGGCTTAACAATGAAAGAGGGTAGACTGACAAAGTGGCATAAAACTGAAGGCGATATGGTGAGTGCGGGAGAAGCACTATTCGATGTTGCCACAGATAAGCTTGTCAATGAGATAGAAGCAGCTGAAAGCGGGGTATTAAGAAAAGTCTTTGTTGCTGAAGGGGATGTGGTAGAGTGCTTAGAACCTGTAGCGATCATCGCCGATGCTGATGAAGATATTACTGCTTTACTAGGAGACTCGCTTCAAGAGGGAGAAGATAATAAAGGTATTGTGAAAAGCAATGCCAGTATGGAAAGACCTATGGCTGAAAAACCTAAAGAGGAGGGGAGAATAAAAGTTTCTCCTGTGGCAAAAAAATTGGCTAAAGAAAACAACATAGATCTTACGCTTGTAACGGCAACAGGACCTAAGGGAAGAATCACATTGGAAGATGTAGAGAATTACATAAAGAATCTGCCAAAGCAAGTGAAGAGCTCTCCCATGGCTGCGAAGATTGCAGATGCCTTGAATGTGGATTTAGGAGATATAAGAAAAGACGCAAGAATTATGAAGGAAGATGTATATGCATATCTAAAGGATAAAAATGCAGCAGCTCAGGCCCAACCAAGTGAGAGAAGAGTATCCATGAGTCAGATGCGTCAAGTAATTGCTAGTAGAATGTCTGAGAGCTGGAGCGTATCTCCTGCTGTAACTTTTGATATTAAGGTAGATGTTACAAGATTAAAAGAAATTAGAAATCAGTTGCAGAATGAATGCAAGGTTACCTTTACAGATTTATTGATAAAAATATTGGCAACTGCCTTGCTGGAATTCCCTTATATCAACAGCCGTATTGATAACAATGAAATATGCATAAGGAATTACGCCAATATAGGTGTTGCAGTTGCTGTAGATGAAGGTCTTGTGGTACCTGTAGTTAAATATGCAAATACCAAAGGATTAAAGCAGATTTCTAAAGAAGTTAAAGATCTAGCACAAAAGGCAAGGGATAATGAATTAAGTCAAGAGGATATAACAGGAGGAACCTTTACGATAACCAATCTAGGAATGTATGGTATAGAATCCTTCTCACCGATCATTAATCAGCCTGAAGTAGCAATACTAGGTGTCAATACAATTACTGAGACACCTGTTGTTAAAAATGATCAGATTATGATTAAACCATTGATGAATCTAAGCTTAACAGCAGACCATCGTGTGGTTGATGGAGCAGTAGCAGCTCAGTTCTTAGCAAGGGTAAAAGAATATATAGAAAAACCAGCAATGTTGTTTCTATAAATTTCCTTATCAGGAGGTATAAAAATGAGAGTACTTGTCATAGGCGGGGGCCCAGGGGGATATGTAGCGGCTATCAGGGCAGCACAGCTGGGAGCTGATGTAACCCTTGTGGAAAAGAAATATATTGGTGGTACTTGTCTGAATGTGGGCTGTATACCTACAAAAGTATTGCTCCACACCAGTGAATTATATAGTATGCTGCAAAAGGAATCAGAAAGCTTGGGAATTAAGGTTAAAAACCTTGATATTGACTGGACAAAAGTTCAAATAAGAAAAAAGGCAGTGGTAAATCAGCTGGTGGAAGGCGTCAAGATGCTTTTACAATCTAATAAGATAAAGGTTGTTATGGGTGAAGCTCGTTTTATGAATACAAACCAAATCTGTGTCAGAGAAGATGATGGTCGAGAGATACGAATTGATTTTGATTATGCAATTGTTGCTACGGGCTCCAAGCCATTTATTGTTCCAATACCTGGTGTAGAGCTTGAAGGGGTCATAACAAGCGATGAAGCACTCTCATTGGATGAAGTTCCTAAAAGCATGCTAATTATAGGTGGTGGTGTGATCGGGAGTGAATTTGCCAGTGTCTATAATAGTATGGGCACGAAGGTTACAATTATTGAAGCCCTTCCCCATATCGTTGCAAACATGGACCCTGAGATTACGGGCTATCTGGTGGAAGAATTAAAGCATACGGGTGTAGATATATATACGGATACAAAAGTAGAGCGTATTGAAAAAACAAAAAATGGATTAAGGGTAAATACCCTTTCTAAAGAGGGCAATAAATCATTTGAAGTTGAAAAGGTTCTCTTATCAGTAGGAAGAAAGCCGGTTACTCAAGGCTTGAGATTAGAAAAAATCGGTGTCAAGCTAGAGGGTGAGAGCATTGTAACCAACAAAAAATTTCAGACGAATGTTAGCAACATCTACGCTATTGGAGATTGTAGAGGGAAAATAATGCTTGCCCATGTAGCTTCAGCTGAAGGCATAGTTGCAATAGAAACAATGATAGGGGTACCATCAAAAATTGATTTTAGAACCATTCCCTATGCAGTGTATACCAAACCAGAGCTAGCAGCTGTAGGAATGACTGAAGAACAGGCCAAACAGCAAGGCTATCAGGTTAAGACAGGAAAGTTTCCATTATTTGCAAACGGAAAATCCCTTATCATGGGAGAAACCAAGGGCATAGTAAAGTATGTAGTTGATGGAAAAACAGATGAGGTTTTAGGACTTCATATGGCAGGACCTAGAGCTACAGAATTAATAGTGGAAGGAGCACTGGCTTTAAGGTTAGAGGCAACAATTGATGAAATCATAACAACGATACATGCCCACCCAACTGTAGGAGAATCTCTTCATGAAGCGTGCCATGCAGTGCACAATAATGCCATTCACTTACCAAAGTAGTTGTTCATGTATAAATATTGACCATAGCATCTATACAAAACAAGAACATATGGACAACGCCTATGGGTTTTAAAATAGAACTCCAGCAAATGATACACTGTCATTGCTGGAGTTCTATTTTAATAAATATATGTTTGTTCAATTGTTGGCAGGATATTGATTGGTTATGGAGAATAATGAAATAAGTAATTAGCATGCCCGGAATATGCACTAGGTACGACGGATAGTATCATTATTTTCATGTAAAGGGGGAGTCGTATGGAATATAAATTTGCTGATATTGTAGATATAGCAAAACTCCAAGAACTTAATAATCTCTTTTATAAAGCCACTGGTATTCTCACAGCCATATTGGATCTTGACGGAAACATTCTCACAGCATCGGGATGGAGAGAGATTTGCACTAAATTTCATAGGGAGAATATTCACTCAAGAAGAAGCTGTATTGAGAGCGATACTGAAATTAATAAACTTCTGCTTGAGGATAATAAATATAGTATATATAAATGTAAAAATGGATTAATAGATGCCATGGCTCCTGTATTTGTTCAAGGAAAACATATTGCTAGTGTATTTACAGGGCAGATACTATTCAACAAACCAGATCTTGATTTTTTTATAAGGCAGGGAAGAAAATTTGGATTTGATGAATCCGATTACTTAAAAGCTTTATTAGATGTACCAATAATTGACGAAGGCAGGCTTGAGCATGTTATGAACTATCTTTGCAGCTTTGCTGAAATCTTAGGAGAAATGGGACTTAAAGAAATAGAACAACAGGAAGCCCAGGCGAAAATCCAGGCTGCCAATGAAGAAATAGAAGCTTCTCAGAGAATATTAATAGCAACATTGGAAGAGCTAAGAAATCAGTATGATAAATTACAGGAAAAGGTTATCTAGTGTATTATAGGAGACGTCAGACTGTGAAGTTATTCCTCTAGATACCTGAGTTCAGAACCCTATTCATCGCTTAATTTAATGAATAGTATATTCTCAGTAAACCAGCACGCTACCTCAGTGCTGGTTTACTTCTTTCTCTGAGACTTCTTAACATAATGGAGATAGACACTTGCAAAATTCATCGTATAGATATGATGTTTGGTCATGATACATCCTCTTTTATTTACTTCCTAGTCTAGTGTGTTAATTAAGAATAGGTATCAAATAAAATTTTACATATCCTATCTATATAAATTCTTACAATGTAAGTCGCCCTCCCTTATGATACGGTTAACCCTATCGCTGTAACTGCGGTTTAATGCTGAAAAAATACAGGAGTCGTTGGAATTGTCCCTATAACTCTCCTAAGTTCCATCATTATTTAATTACTAAAGTTTTCTAATTATAATTCCGATAATTCAAAAAACAAATATATTTAAGGAGGCGACTTTATGAAAATAACTAAAACTCCTGAACCGAATTATCCCTTAAGCCAAACAGAGATACCAAAGAATGGTATGGTCAAAAAAGGTACTCAAAATCCTAACATCATACAGGATAAATACACTCCATCCCAAAACAACATTGAAAAGGCAACCTATGATAAACCGAATGTAAAAGTAGACGAAAAAACTATCCAAAAGCTAAAGCAAGAAAGTGAGAGAACCTATAGTCATCTAAGGGAATTGGTTAAGCAACTCCTTGAAAGACAGGGTTTAACATTTCAAGATATTGAGAATTTGGATACAACTGTAGAAATAGATGAAGAGGCTCGTGTTGAAGCTCTAAAAATGATTGGTGAAGGAGGTCCTTTAAGTCCTGAAGTTGTCAGTGACCGTATTGTAGAATTTGCTAAAGCTATATCCGGTGGAGATAAGGCAAAGTATGAAACATTGAAGGTGGCTATAGATAAAGGCTTTAAGGAGGTAGAAAAAATACTAGGTGGCAAGCTTCCAGAAATATCACAAAAAACCTATGACATGGTAATGGAAAAGCTTAATAGATGGGTAGCAGAAGAATAGAAGGTGTATAGGGACGGTTTCGAATGACTCAGTCTCGAGAATATAGACAAGGGTCAGGACATGCACTACTCTTAAGTTAAATCTATAATTGTGGGTTTTATATATCACGTATCTCCTCTACCAACATAAAAAATGGATTGTGGCACTAAATAATTAGTGTACAGTCCT
>JBFNEZ010000160.1:0-8784 GCA_040797825.1 Thermotaleaceae bacterium
ATTTTTGGACAAAAGTTAGCTGACTTTAAGATTTAAAGATTATATGATTAGTATAAAAAATTTAATATATTTGTTTTAAATATTAAAGGAGGCGAATCATATGCAAATTAAAGCATGGATAAAGCGTACATTAATTTATACTCTTATTTTAGCATTTGGTTTTTCATTAGGATTAGCAGGCCAGGTATCAGCAAATTCATATCTTAATCAAAGTTTTATGCCAGCACCGGAATATCCTAAGAACGAGTCCGGCGAGACATACGGCTCTGCGTTAAAAGCAACTTCGCCCGCTAACGAACCAGATCTTATTCAAGCAATTGGCGAAGATGGAACTGTTGGATATGTGAGAAATTCAGATCTTATTGATAAACAGCCTAAGACTCCAGAAGAGGCTCTAAAAATGAATACAGAAACTTGTGAAAAAGAGATTACTCTTTATGCTTCAGACGGTAAGACAGTCATAGGTAATTTTAAAATTACAAAAGGAATAGTAGTAGAAAGGTAGTAAAATACCATAACTCGGCGCATGTCGATTTGAAGTGAACCCTTTTTGATAGATAAAAAAACAAAATCTAATGAAAAGGGTTATTTTTATTCCAAAAGCAATTTATACTACGGGAAATAATATAACCTCGGCTAATGTCAAAGTATTTGATGTGCGGTATCCACTTTCCATTTATGAATTTGTTAATAATCTAACAAGTGGTGGAGAATTAGAATGTCGAAAGATAAAAAATATATGTTGCTTCACGATAAGGAACATATGAAGAACTGTATTAATAAAAAACAAAATAAACCTGACAAGCCTCCTGTGAATTTAGTCCTTACCTTCTCTTAGCTACATAGATTTTTGAAGTCAATCATACCTATGGTGAATGTAAACAGAAAAAGTTGTAACAATGGAATAACAATTTATCGTTTACATTTTGTCCCATCCCACCTCTCTATCATATAGAAAGGTGGGATGTTCTATGTTGAAAGATATAATTCTCAATGCGCAGGCAGGAAACGATGACTCCATTCTTATTATAGGTAGATAAGTTTAATCCTTTGCTCAAAAAGTACTCCTATAAACTTAGTTATGATGATGCATACAACGACCTATTAGCAGATTTTTTAGACCTGATTAAAAACATTGACATGAGCAGGCTTCGTCATAATTGTGAAGGGAGCATAGTTTCATACATATGTAAATCCGTATATTCGAGCTATATTAATAAATCTAAGACTAACTGCAAATATTTCCAATCAACAATTCCATTTTCAGGACTAAATGAGAATGAAAAGTATTACGCAGAACTATCTTTGTCAACAGTTGATAGAGACGATGCTTTGTTAGTATCCAGCCTTAATGAAATTTTGAACCAGCATGAGTTTTGTATCATATATACGATTTATTTTTTGGGATACTCATCAGCGGATATTGCTCAATCAAGTGGTACATCACGTCAAGCAGTTAACCAAACAAAACGTAGGGCTTTAGAAAAATTACGAAAAGCCTTTGTTGTTTAGTATCTATTTGTGTGGACTAAACCCACCCGCCTTTAGCTGTATACACTTTAAGCCTTACCTTTGAATTGAAATATTTCTTTATAAGTTTACAAATTACAAACGTTTTTCTCCTTATTTTTTGTATTCAACCCAAGTTTTCCAGACTTTCGACGCCGTCAACCTTCCTGGGTTACTCTTTTCGAGGCTCAGTTACTTTCAGGCCTACTACCTGACTAGCTACGCTTAGTGGCTGCGATTACTCCCAGACACCCAAGACTCGCTATTGGTGACTCGGCTGGTGTCTTCTCAAGCAAGGTTTCCACTTGCTAAACTTCACAACATGGGCTTAGTCGCATAATTATTTGTATAGCGTTTACAAATCATTTATCGGGATCTCTTTAGTAAGTAAGCTTGCAAGTCAACATCATTAAAGTGGGGGAGACTTTATCGAATACTCAGCGCAGGGTCCCGGCTGAACTCGACCCACAGGAAGAAGACGCAAAATACGAGATGAAAGGGGGTAATTCCAATGTTTCCATAAATGCGCTCATACACAGTAGATTTATAACACTTCTATCATTATCCAAATAAAAAGAAAAGGAGAATTACAATGAAAAAGTCTATTAAATCAATCATGACTCTGGCCCTGGTCATTACCATTCTGTCCGTAAGTGCGATGTCAGCTTTCGCTGCTTCAAGTTTTTCTACCTCTACTCAGAAAAACGGCACACTTAGTGGAGGAACGTATTGCGGAGTTGGAGGCTCACCTAATCTTAGTTTCTCAGAAACACTTCTAGCTTCCCCTACCTCAAGCTCCTATATCAAAGCATCTCACCAAGTGGTAAATTATTCTACTGGAGCTACTGTTGCAACACCAAGTTCTGGTTCCGGGTATAATACGAGCTACGTTTCGTCATATGTCTATTTGAACGCTGGAAAATACACTTCTTACGGTACGCATGATTTCTATAACGGCTCTGAGACAATATCCAAATATACAAATCTTGTCGGATTTACCGTCTATTAGCATTTATGTAGTCTGGCAGGAACGCGCAACGCGCGTTCCTGCCAAATAACCAAAAGAAGATATTCCGCATAGATAATCCAGCATACAAAAATCTTCATAATTTGAAAGGAATGATCATTAACATGAGAAAGATAGCAGTATTTCTGGTGATAGGCATATTATTTTTGTTTTCATCTTGCGCGAAGGAACCCATTCCGGCGGAATCACTGCCGACGGGTATAGATCCCCTTAATACTTCGGAGAGTAGTAATTATGGTCAATTATCGGCAATAGGAAAACCACTGCCGGAGGGTACGATATCGCGTAAAAGGGTAAACTCTCCGCATACCTTGGGATACGATGTATACAACGGCGAGCCTATCGAAGTTTCACTCGAAGTCTTAGCAAGCGAAACTCCAACTTATACAGAGGGTTACATGGTTTTTGTCGAGGGTATACCTGTACTTTCCAGAATTAAGGTAGACGGTGTTATGCACGAAAAAGAGAAATATATGCAATCGCGAGGAAACCACGACAAATGTGAATTTATATTTTGAGCCGCTTGGATTTCAAAAAGAAGAAATTGTGGAGTTTTATATTGCGTATATATTTACTCCTTCCTATATTCCATACGAGTATTATCCTTTATATGGAAACACACATAAGATAATGAACGCTCCTTCGAGCCCTGTTAAAATAGAAAGAGGAAGCGATTCCACAACGAAAAAAATGGCATTGTTCCCCTCAAGAACATATGAGATTCCTAATGAAATATATAAAATGTATGAGCATGAAGATGGGACGAATTATTTAGACTCAGACCCAATTGTCGAATTATACGATGGCAGCGGGAATCAGATTGTACAACAAATGGGTGCAAACGGCTATACAGATTTAAAGATCAAACTATATGGAGGAAATTCAACCCAATATAGACTTACACTATTAATCGACCAACAGCCGGTTTTGATTTCGGGTAAAGACTATCTTGAGGTTACGCTTGAGAAAGGCACGACGGCAGAATTTGATTTTACGATAGACATATCTGAACTTGATAGAAAAAGTACAATTATGGCAGTTGCTCTTCCTTATGGAGATACATTTCAGAGGTATATTACACATTCTGTTCCGGTGTTGCTGATAAATCTGGACAAACCACAAGCAGAAGAGGACATCGTCCCGCCTGAATATAAATATGCTGAATGAGACGACTGAGCCAGTTGTGATTTGAAAGCCCGTCACACCAATGTTACTGAGACTTCTGTTCAACCATTCTACAACGTACGCCCGGCTTCGCTATCAACAGCTCCCAATCGTAGTTATTATTCTACGATTGGGAGCTTCTTCGTGATGGTCGTTTTTTACGACGCAGTGCAAGATTACCGCAGGCTTTCTGATTGTTATATTGAAACTAAGCAGAAACTGCTTGTGGGGATCAACCGTTTTTTTAATGCCTATGAATATCGAGTAGTGGACCAATAAACCCATGCCTGCAAATTTCTGTATTATTTCTCTTGACATCACCACGCGTTTGTAGTAATATGAGATTACTACATAAGTGTAGTAAAGTTGTCGCAGACGTACGGCAATAAACGGAGGTGTACACCATGACCAATTTTCAAAAACTATCGGAAACGGAAATGGAAGTGATGCAAATTATCTGGGCATCCGGCCATCCCATGACTTCCAGCGAACTGCTTGACATATTTGCGCGGAACAAAGGTAAGGAATGGAAAGGGCAGACAATGGCAACCTTTCTGGCAAGGCTGGTTGAGAAAGGCGTCCTGATTTCCACAAAGCAGCAGGGCCGCACGAATATCTATGAGCCTTATATGTCGCCGGAGGAATACCGGAGCCGGGAAGCAAAAAGCCTGCTGGAAACACTGTATGAGGGTTCCGTCAAAAACTTCCTGGCAACACTTTATGACGGCAAAGAACTGACAAAGGATGAAATAGCTGAATTGAGGCGCTGGTTCGCGGAAAAGGCAGGTGTGAAGAATGAGTAATCTGTTTTCAAATCTCCTTGCCATGTCCATTGCGGGAAGTGTGGTTGTCGGGTTGATGCTGTTACTTCGGCCTGTAACTGCAAAAATCTTTCCTGCCAAGTGGCAATACGGAATTGGGAAAATGGCAATTACTTTTTTTCTCTTGCCTGTTTCCCTTATTGTGGGAAAGGTTTCTTTTGTTTTGCCAAAGACAATAACGCCAAGGCATCCTTCTGGAACGCCGCCTATGGCTATCCCTGAAGCATTACAGCCAAACGGTTTTGTGGATGCAGTAGATACCCTGATGGAGAAACATCTTCCTGCTGCTATGGAAAAACACCTGTCTTTAGAAGTAATGGGAGCCGTTTTGCTCATTTGGTTTGTGGGCGCGATGGTATTTGCCGGATGGCATTTCTATTGCTACCGCAGATTTAGCAAGCGGCTTCTGGAAAACAGTATTCCCATACCGGAGGATACGGCCGCCGCCCTGCTTTCCTCACGCAAAGCGGCTTTGGGCGTCCACGGTGATGTAAAACTCATGCTGAACCACAAAATTACAAGCCCTATGCTTGTGGGGCTGCGCCGCCCCATAATACTGCTGCCAGCATCCAGCATATCGGAAACGGACTTAAAGCTGGTCCTGACCCATGAACTCATGCACCTGAAACGGAAGGATTTATGGGTGAAAGTGCTTGCGCTGATTGCGGGAACGCTACATTGGTTTAACCCCTTCGTCCATGTTCTCCGTAAGGATGTAAGCATATGGGGCGAGTTGTCCTGCGACGAGGCGTTGGCATCCGAAATGTCCCATGAGGAAAGAAAGCATTATGGCGAAGCCATTTTGAACACGCTGGACAACCATTCCGGCATGAACACGGCTTTTTATTCTCCCTTATGCGAGAGTAAGAAGCACATTAAAAGGAGGTTGATAAGAATGTTGAACGTTAAGAAAACGAAGAAGTCTATTATGGTTTTATCTGTTGCAGCAATCCTGGCAATCGGCGGTACAGGATTGATATTGGCTGCCAGTTCGACAGGGAACGACATTAACAATGTTATCGATGCCAGTTCGACAGGGAACGACATTGACAATGTTATCAATGTCAGTGCTGATAAACAGAACGATAGCAATATCGACGTGAAATATCTGTGGCCTGTAACGGGGCGTAATCGTATTACCGCTGCATATGGTAACCACATGCATCCCGTGAAGAAGGAAATGGTGTTTCATAATGGGATTGATATTCCGGCACCTGAAGGCACACCTGTACTTAATGCCGATAAGGGAACAGTCGCTGAGATAGGAGATAATGAAACGGATGGTAATTATGTCATTTTGAATTACGGCGGGGGTATTCAGACTTTTTACTCGAAATTGTTTGGATTTGCAGAAGGACTTGCAGAGGGAGATACCGTGCAGCAAGGCGACGTTATCGGCTATGTTGGCTCGACCGGCGTAGCAACAGGCCCTCATCTACATTTTCGCCTGATTATTGACGGTGAATACACTGATCCTACGAGTGCTTTTGCATCGGAAGATTGGTCGGATGACTGGGTTCGAAGGCCTGGTGATTGATTTTTCCGCAGTGTCACGGATGGTGTGTTTACCTGATGACCATTCTTGAAGACATTCTGGCGATGTGGTAGTTGTTAAATATGTGTGGGTTTCGTGAAAATGCGGAGCCCACATTTTTGTGTGCCCAGCATCATGTGATTTAACAAATTTTAATCAGCACCAAAAACAGTTGAAACCCCCAAGCCTTCACAGTTTTTCTTCACGGTGCTGATTAAAAACTCTTGATGATAACCGGTATAATCATCACGTGCTGATTATTGTGGTTATCAGGAAAAAACAACTTATCAGGAATTTTAGAAAAAACCTTAGAACAAGTAGGTATTCGCAGAAAAGTTCCTGATAAGTTTAGTTATACCGACTTTTTAGTTATCCCGATAAATTTAAAAATGGTTGTAAATATAACAATTACAGATATAAAAATCGGGATAACTTTTATCTGAATTTTGTTGAATGGCAATACATTTTGCTTCTATATCTAAAAAAGTCGGGATAACATTACTTTAATCCATATAATCGTTTTAATACCTCATCATCACTCACATCAAACTGAGGAACAGCAGACCTATCATTCAATGGGCTTTGCATAGAAGTTGCTTTTTCAATAGCTTTTCGTTTGAGTTCTGCATCTGCATGGGCATAAATCATTGTGGTTTCTAAATGAGCATGCCCCAACCATTGAGATACAAGTGTCAAATCCATGAAATTTAACAATTGGAAGGTAATAGCTACCATAACTATTCCAGACGGTATGAGTAGCCAACCCCAATTCCAGTAACTCTTCTGCTGTCTTTTTAATAAGGTTACTGATTATTATTTCTTCTGTCATATTGTTCACTCTCCAATAGATAAAGTCGGGATTAACACCGTTATATCTATTGTTGCCATAATGCTAATAAAATAGAAATATTTTGATGATGTTATACCGACTTTTTTAGATACAGATTAATAGTTCATCTAAACTAGTCTAATTTATTTTAAAAGTTATCCCGATTTTCTCAGCATCAATACCCTAGTTTTTTGGGAATTTATCCTACAGTCGGGATAACTAAAAAGTCGGTATAACCAATAGTATCCAGAATTCCTGATACAAGTGGCAAGTGGAAAGCAGGGCAAGGTGGTACACACCTTGCGATTTCGCTCAAAATTCCCTTACGGGAGTTTTGGCAAATCTGCTTGTTGGGGAGTATCCCCAATCCCCATTGAACGCACAATAAATTGTACGGCTACGCTCCCTTTGGGAGCTTATAAATCACATGAGAAATCATCTCTGATCCTGTGATTTTTCTTTTTCTTTCTCCGCTATATCTTGACCTAAAAGACGGTCAACATTTGCCTTTGCAGTTAGTACATTCTGCATTTCTTTTTTTGCTGAATGATACTTTGCATAGGCTTTTTTCTTTTCAGAAAGTAGTACAGAATATTCCGTTTGCAGAGCCTTAACAGTAGGTAATTTCTTACTGTCTAATTCATCAAAAGCTGCCTTTGCTGCTTTATGCAAAAGCAAATCAGAAGTATGTTTTTCATAGAACTTTTTAGAGTATCCCGCCTTACGGTAAGCGGTGTAAACCTCACGAGTTTTTGAATAGTTTATGATATGATTTTTAAGTTTTCCTATCTCCGTCATACGCTTTTCGGCAGTTTTAATTTGAGCCGATAGCTCATGGAAATTATCACTGACAGTCTGTGCTTTTTTCTCTAAATCTTCATAGAAAAGCAGATTATTTTCCGTCAAAAAATTGATAGTCTGTGCCATTTGTTTTAGGTTAAAAATCTTTGCCCACCGTTCATAGCCAGCACCTTTTCCAGCCTGTAATTTTGCCTGTATATCCACTAAAAGATTGACATGGGATTGTGTCTTTTCAGTTGCTTTTTTTCTGTTAGCAAAAGGCTTTTTATCGTCAATAACTGCCTTGATTTCTTTCTCAGAGTATCCACTCCCCAAAGAACGTAGGCGAATGAATTTTTTTGCTCTTTGCTTTTAAAGGCAAGATATTTTCCTTGTTTAATAGAGTAACCTGCCTGTTCCATTTGCAATAAGAAAGTATCAAAATCGGCAGGCTTTTTTCTAAGGATTTCATCTATGGCAATCCTTAATTTTTCAGAATGAGAAACAGGTTTTTTATCTCCAAGCCATTTGCCATAATGGTTTTTCCCACGCTTTGGATTTTCAACAATAGACAGTCCGTTTTCAAGACAAATACGGTCAGATATTTTACGGACAGCTCTACCTGAACCTAAGAAATCACGGAACTTTTTGGTGCAGTCCAGTGATGTAGAATTAAAAATGATGTGGTTATGAATATGAGCCTTATCTATGTGAGTAGCAACGAAAAAAGCATGATTGCCTTTTGTAAACCGCATACCCAATTCATAGCCTACTTGATTGGCAAGCTCCGGGGTAATCTCTCTCGGCTTAAAGGACTGGCGTATCTGATAAGCTATCACATCGTTTGTTTGTTCTCTGCCTGTAATGTCGAGATAAATTCTCTTAGATAAAAGAAATTCTCCCTGTACGGTTTTAGGGTCACACTCATAAGAGCTGATGTATTCGCCATCATTTGTTTTATCGGGATTTTTTGCGTAATCAGTTCGATCTGCAAGGCAATCTGCAATGGATTTTCCTTTGTTCTGGTGCATGGAAATTAATCGTGTAGTTGCCATGAAAACCTCCTTTCCAAATATTGACACAAGGGAACGGTTCTTCTGTGCGGTTGTACAGAAGGGCT
>JBFNEZ010000161.1:0-8762 GCA_040797825.1 Thermotaleaceae bacterium
AATAATATGAGTAACCCGTTTGCAGGTGCCTACAGGAACTGTACTCTTATTTACTATAACTGTATATTTTTTTATAGATTTACTAATACAACGAGCAGCTTCCTCTACTTGTGCTGTATCCACCTCTCCATTTTCTAGGGCAGGCGTACCTACTGCAATAAATACAATCTGAGTATCTGTCATTTCACATTCTATACTTGCAGAGAAACTTAGCCTATTCTCTTTTATATTTCTTCGGATCATGTCTTCCAGATATATTTCATAAATAGGAGATATGCCCTTTTTAAGTTTTTCTATTTTATTTTGATCTCTGTCTACACATATGACCCTATACCCTGCTTCAGCCAGACAAGTTCCTGTTACCAAACCAACATAACCCGTTCCAATTACCATTATTTTCATTTTTATATCTCCCTCGTATAAACTTATTAAGCTGTCTCTCTTTTGTGGGGGGAATATTCCGCTTTTTCAATAACTTGCCTATAACTGTCAACAAGTCCTTTAAACACTTTATCCCAATCTTTATCTATAGCATACATTCTTCCATTAAAAGCCATTTTTCCCCTTTTATTACTATCCTTTATAAGTGTTTCTGCAGCGAAATAAAATTCCTCTTCGTCTCGAATGCTGCAGGCTATACCATTAAAGTCGTCAATTAAATTCTCCTGTATTCCCCCTGCCTTGCAAGCTATCACAGGGAGTTGGGATGCCATAGCCTCTAAGATTACATTTCCATAGGTTTCTGTTGAGGAGGGAAAGAAGAATATATCTGATGATGCATATAGCTCTGATAGAGTTTTTCCCTTTAGAAAGCCCGTAAAGCTCATATTAATAGGTGCTTTTTCCTTCAAAATTTTCAAAATTGGACCATCTCCTACCATCAAAAAATGGATTTTTTCTCTATAACTTTCATTTAACTTTTCTGCTACGGTCAAAAGAATATCTAAATCTTTTTCTACAGACATCCTACCTACGTATAAAAATACTGTTTTATCCTCTATTTTCATTTTTTGTCGCAGTTCATTATTACGATGACTGGGAGAGAATTCTTCCGTATTGATTCCTCTACCCCATATTTCTAGATTTTCAACACCTTGACTTTGAAGCAATTCTAAAGTCATTTGAGATGGACAAAAATTTCTTTCCGTCTGACTGTGAAACCACTTGAAGAAAATCCATGACACATTGGAAAGAAACTTCAAGTTAAAATATTCAAGATACTGAGGTATATTTGTATGATAGGACGCTACGAGGGGAATTTCCATATCTTTTGCATATTTTAGACCGCATAGCCCAATATTGAAGGGTGTTACCACATGAACGATATCAGGATTAAATTTATTTAACTGTTCCATAATGGCAAAATAATTGGGCAAAGACACTCTACATTCTGGATATAGAAAGAATTTAAAACTAAAAAATCTAATGATTTTATGATTATATTCTTCACTACCATCTAAAGGAGCAAAAATGCGATAATCGATTTTACTTTTTTCTAGATATTTAATCAATTTATCCAGAGTATTTGTCACACCATTAATCTGGGGTAAGAAAGTATCTGTAAATATTGCAACGCGCATTTTAGCAGCCTCCTTTTAGAGATAAAATACTTGATACAACCAAGGAGTTAATAAAATATAATTCATAATTGCAAACAATGTCCCAATAACCATCCCCACCAATACATCGGAAGGATAATGGACGCCAATATATACTCTGGAAAATCCTACGATAAATGCAATCCCTATCAACATCCATGATAAGTTTGAAAAATAAAAGGAAAGAATAGCAGCAATTGAAAAGGCAGCAGTTGTATGTCCAGAAGGGAAGGAATAGTCATAAAGGTGAGTATTGTAAGTGTGAATATTGGATAGATTCAAAAACGGTCTCGGTCTTGTAAATTTCTTTTTTAGATAATGAACAAAAATATGGCTGCTAGCTAAAGTTGCCAGACATTGCCATCCAATAATTTTTAATGGGTTACCTCCGAAAACTATAAAGGTAATAGATGTAGTTATAGTGAAAAAGGCTCCTCCTAAGCTAGTCATCAAAGGAATAAGTTTATCCAAGACATTGCATTTAAATCCATCATTAAAAATATAAAATAGTTTTAAATCTCCCACATGGATCAATCTAATGATTTTATTCATAAAATCTCCCCTCTCATATCTTTCTAAAGTTATTTTACTATAAAGAAGAAATCTGAGATGTTATTGTTTTGTAAAACAAAGGTAAGCTTTAAGTAAAGTTTTATTCTTTCTCCTTCTTCTAGCTCAAGGTTTTCAGTATGATTCTCAATCCTCAGGAAATACTAAAATCAGAGGTGATATATCTATGAAAGGCATAAAAAAGAACATCTTTTTTTGTATAACGCTCAGTATTCTTCTTGTTATTTCAGGTTGTGGACAAAGAGCACAAAAACCCGCAGAAAAATCTGACAATCAACAAAAACCTATGCCCAAGACAATTGAAGAAATTGAAAATGATGCGATTAAGGTCATGCAATTAGCTGATTTAATACCTTACTTTGAAAAGGCGATTGAAGAAAAAGAAGCGAAAGAAGAGGAAAAAAAACAGGAATCCGCCCAGCAAACCATGGCACAGGGTAATGGGCAAGGGGGCGGACAAAAAGGGGAACAGGATGGTAAAGCTCAAGAACAAGAAGGACAGAGTTCTGAACAAGAAGTCGAAAAGCCTCAACCTCGAACCTTAGGAGATGTAACTTTAACAGAGATACTCATACGTGAAAAAACAGGAGATCAAGAAATGCAGATGCAAAAACCCCCTGAAGATATCACCGAGACATGGAAAGATATTCATTCGACTGTAAAGGGAATCCATGATAAATGGAATGTTCTAGAACCCGTTCTAATTGAAGAAAATGTACCTCCAGAAATTATTAGCAACTTTGAAAATACACTAGATGCACTAACAAACCATAGCATGGAGGATAAATACTTTGAAACACTTTCAACGGCTAACCTGTTAACCTCTCATCTCCCAAAGTTTATGGGTTATTTTAAGAAGGATGTTCCACCTACTGTTTTTTCATTGAAATATCTTGTTCGTAGTGTGGTACTCTATGCAGCTTCAGAAAATTATCCTGCAGCCCAAGAAAGTCTAAACAAAATAAAAGAACAATCTCAAAGTGTAAAGTCAGAATTAATTGAAAAAAAATCAAAATCCACTGCGGATAAATTTGACGCCTCTGTATCTAATTTGCAAAAATCTTTAGAAAATCAAAATCTAAATCTTATAAAAATTAATGCTAGTATTGTGATGAAAAATGTTGGATTAATGCGTGATGATTTGGCAGGCTCCATATAGCAAGATTATCTTATTTAAATACACATAAATATAATAGAAGGATCTATTCTGTAAAATGAGATACAGTAGATCCTTCTATTCAAATAAAAAACAGGATAGAAGAGAAAGATCTTAAAGTCCATTGCTGCCAAAAAATTCGGATTAATTCCTGCCATTTCTCTCGTTCTTCTACCCTGTCTAATTCTATTATTTACGCTTCCCCATAGATTATACATCACATATTTCTTCAATAAAAACAGTAAGGTGTTTGTGCAAATCAATCTCTTCAAATTCTTGATTTCCTACCACTGATTTATCTTTTATAATCCTTACAATAGGTCTTGATGGGGAATATTGGTTATTGTCTACAATAATACCTTGTTCTTTAGTATTCAGTCTTACAATCGTTCCCACAGGATATATGGTTATATGTTTTAGAAATACCTTAACGATAGCATGGTCAAAGTTATAGCCTGCTGTAGATAATAGGTATTCGATCGCCTTATCTGGTGCAACCTTTTTCTTATACACTCTGTTAGATGTCATGGCATCATAGGTATCTGCAATAGCAACAATTCTTGCAAACTCATGGATCTCCTCATTCTTTTTTCCAAGTGGATACCCTGAACCATCTATTCTTTCATGGTGAAGCAATGCTATAATTCTAGAAGTCATATGAATATTGTCATGCTGCTTTAATAGCTCATACCCTATGACTGTATGATTCTTCATAATATCTAACTCTTCAGTATCCAGACTTCCTGGTTTATTTAATATTTTTAGTGGAATCGCGGTCTTGCCGATATCATGTAAAATGGCACCAACTCCTAAATCCCTAAGCTGTAGTTGATTATATCCTAAGGCTTTGCCAATAATAATAGAAAGCACAGCCACATTCACAGAATGAGAAAAGGTATATTCATCTGCAGTCCTCAAATCCGCCAGATTGATAACAATATTTTTATTTCCAAGCAAATCGTCGACAACTTGATTGATGACATCTTTGATACTAGAAACATTGATACTCTTTTTTAATTTTAGGTCATTCATTGTCTGGTAAATGACCTGTTTAGCCATTACCCTTGTTTGGTCATCAATAATATCTGAAATATGAATACCCTTAGAAATCTCATCTTCTATGTATACTTCAAAAATGCCCATTTCCTTTAATCTATCCACATAGCTGGCAGTTAAGGTTACCCCCTCTGCCAGAAGCACCTTTCCGTCACAAGCATAAATTCCCTTACCTAACACCATACCTGATATCACATTCTTTAGACTGACTAAGCGCATATCTTCCCTCCAATCCTATCTTCAATAGAATTATATCTAATGAATACGCCATAAATCGACTTTTTCCTGCAATAAAAAAGTCTCAAATTTTTTATTGATTTCATCCTTATTTCAGGATTTAATGAATATATAATGATATGGAGAGAAATAAAGGGGGCCTAAATTGATGAATGAATCTGTAGCATTAGTATTTGCAATTCTTGCTGGTATTTTTACAACCTTAGAGGCTGCCATTAATGCCAAGCTTGGAAAACTTGTAACCCCTAAAATAGCAACGCTACACAATTTGATTACTGGCGTTATCGTTATACTTATAGCCAACATATTTAAAGGTACCATCCATCAATATCGTCAAATCCTCCATGTAAATCCCCAATTACTTATTGGCGGTATATTTGGAACCTTTATTGTTTATTTTGTTACAAAGGCGATTCCTAAGTTAGGGATCGCAACAACTCTTACCCTCATTGTTGCCTCTCAAGTCATTAGTGGTCTGTTAATTGATATATTTATTTCTAAACATGATCATCTCAATTGGATGAAATGTATGGGAATTTTTTTTCTTCTAGTAGGTACTTATCTTACCATAAAACATTAAAATACACCTTTTAAATCAATTAAAAGGTGTATTTTAATGTCCATATATTCCTTTGTCGTGTCTTTAAAAAATAGGAGGTGCTTCAGGCATTTTTCGCTTATGCTCTGAACGTTGATGGAATTTTTCAATAATCAGTCTGTCTTTTTGAGGAATCTCTTTCCCTTCCAACAAATCATCTACCATATCATATGTAGTTCCCATTTCATCCTCATCGGTCTGACCTTCCCATAGACCTGCACTAGGAGGTCTGTCCAGTACACTTTGCGGTACTCCCAAAGCTCTTCCCCAAGCATAGACATCGCGCTTTTTGAGATGCGTTATAGGCAATATATCAACACCACCATCACCATATTTGGTAAAGTATCCTGTATACACTTCTGCAGCATTGTCCGTACCTACCACAAGATAGTTTAGCGCATTGGCGATACTATATAGGGTGCTCATTCGAAGTCTGGCACGTAGGTTGGCGTCACTCAACTTTAAATTAAACCCCGCATCTTTTAACAAATCTCCACCTAAATTTTCCACCACGGAATGAAATAATTTATCATGGATTTCTGTTAATTCTACTTCTGTATATCTGATGTCACAAGTTTGTACAACCTTCAAAGCATCCTCTCGATCTTTCGGATTGCTTTTACAGGGCATAATGACTCCCATTGAATTTTCTGGAAATGCTTTCTTAATTAAAAAAGATACCACGGCTGAATCGATGCCTCCTGATACCCCAACTACAAGACCCTTTGAACCAGATTCTTGGACCTTTTCTCTTAACCATTGTACTGTTAAATCAATTTTTTCGTTTATACTTCTCTCCATCACCTTAACCCCTTCCTTCCAATGCAAAATCCCATTTGCCTTTCTTTTTATTTTTCATATTATAACATAAAAAATCCGTAAAATTAAATTTCTCCAAATATTTATTCAACAACTTTTTACTATTTCCTCTATTTCATATAGAATACATTTTTCAAGCTTTCATATCCTCAAAAGCATAGTTTATTAGTATATTGAATGCTTTAAAATAGAAAACTATATAATAGACAACTTTAAAGTAAAAATAATTAAAATTAGGTGAGTTTATGATTAAACATCCTTTTTCTATAAAAGTTCTTGCTTTAGGTTTTATAGCAGGAATTATCAATGGGCTCTTTGGTGCTGGTGGGGGAACGCTATTGGTACCAGGCATGTTCTTTCTTTTAGGCATATCTCAACATAAAGCCCACGCTACAGCTATTGCCGTAATTCTACCATTAACTTTAGTGAGTACTTATATTTATGTACAGCATGGTATTATTGCCTGGGAAGTCACATGGAGAGTAATCCTAGGTGGTGTCATAGGGAGTTTTATTGGCGCTCGGTTATTTTCCAAACTCTCTGATAATCTTCTTCGAAAAGCTTTTGGACTTTTTATGATAGCTGCAGCAATAAGGCTGGTGATATAATGGTTTTAATCGTTATTGGCTTTTTTTCAGGTATAGTTGCGGCAATGGGTATCGGAGGCGGAACTATTTTGATTCCTGCACTGGTTATGTTTACTTCCTTAACTCAACAGCAGACTCAAAGTGTAAACCTTATTTCTTTTCTTCCCGTAGCTATAGTTGCGTTACTTACCCATTTTAAAAACAAAAATATAGAAATTCCCCTTTGTTTACCCCTTATCCTTTTAGGAGTTATAGGTGCAATACTAGGCTCCTTTTTAGCTGTCAATCTTTCTTCCCAATTATTACGAAGATTTTTTGGCGTCTTCCTTTTTTTTATGGGATTGTATGAGTTTTTCTGGAAGGGAAAAAGCCGTACCAAATAGCACGACTTTTTGCCTATCCTAGAGCCACCAAAACACAATCATGATAAATGATATTTAATCCCTTTTCTTTAGCCAATAAAATCGTCTCCTCATCGAAGGTTCCAGGTTGAAACCATACATTCTCTATACCTGCTTTTTCAATTTGATTTAGGAAATCTTTACTAACAGCAGGCGGTACAACCATATCTATACACTCTGGCTTTTTAGGAAGAGAGGGAATATCATGATAACATGTATCTCCATCTACCATGTCATAGTTTGGATTTACTGCATATACTTCATATCCTCTATTCTTAAGTTTTTTATATATTTTATATCCAAACTTAGTTTCACTGGGAGTAGCTCCAACCACTGCCCAAACTTTTTTCTCCAGCATGTCCTTCTTTAATTGTTCTTTATTCATTCTAGCTTCCTCCTCTTTTCATTCTACTTATGTATTGTATACCCAACTATATAAAAGTTATTCTTTATAACCCATTAATTTATTCTAACAAAAGTTTTCCATTATACTCATTTAAGTAGGAGGTATCTACTACCTCCAGTGATGCTTTTGCATTGGTCAAATTCTTCATATTGGCGATTAGCGTTGTACTTTCATCTACAGCAGCATATACATAAAGGGTAACTGTATCTTCAAAGAGAGTCTCCTTAATTGTGTAACCTTCTCCTAATAATTCATTTTGTATTTTCCCAAGCAAAGGATACTCTACTTTTATTTTTACTAGATCATATAAAACTTTTTCAATTATTTTTGCTTCTTCCATTGCTAGTTTAGCTGTAGCTGTATAAGCCCTTACCAATCCTCCCGTGCCTAATTTAATTCCTCCAAAATATCTGGTACATACGATTGCAGTATTTTTAACACCTTCTTTTTTCAGCATATCTAGTATAGGTACTCCCGCTGTTCCTGCTGGCTCTCCATCATCACTATATCGCTGAATTTGATCATTTTCTCCAATAATATAAGCAGGTACATTGTGGGTAGCACTTTTATGTATGGCCTTTATTTCTTCAACAAAAGCTATCGCTTCTTCCTCACATGCAACAGGCTTCGCATATCCGATAAACTTGGATTTTTCTATTACATGCTCTGCTTCTCCATATTTCAAAATAGTTCTATATCGCTTTATCATCTATATCCCCCCTGAAAAAATTAGAAGAGTAGTTTGATACCCTACTCTTCTTTCATATTATATCATCATTTCTTTTTTTGATAACTCTTTATATTTTTTATAGGAAAGACTTACTAAGGAGCGATCTTGACTGTAAGTGATCTTATCTAGTGCTTCATCAACAGGGAAAAACCCTACATCTTTAAATCCTAATTCTTTGCTGAGCTTACATTGATCATCTGAGGCCGTCATCAAATACCAAGTTATTTCGTTGCACACAGGTTTTTGTCTTGAAATAGAATAAAATTCGTAACAAGTTTCTCCAATTGTAGAAATGATTTCAGGCTTTATACCGGTTTCTTCTATTACCCGGCTTAGCGCCACATCTCTTGAGAGATACCCATTACGAATCGCACCCTTTGGAAGTATCCATTCATTTTTTTCATTCTGCAAAATCAAAACCTTATCCTCAAAAAAAACTACCCCTCCTGCACAACTTCTGAAAAGCATTGGACGATTCCTCCTTCCAGTAGATTTAATATTATCATACCTTAAAACCCGCATTTTTTCAAGACTATTCAGAAAATTTATGTCCTAATTAAATATACGTTAATTTTATTAAGAATTCTTTCCTAATTATTCTATA
>JBFNEZ010000162.1:0-8651 GCA_040797825.1 Thermotaleaceae bacterium
GCATTGGTCAATCCAGCGTATACAATCATAGGAATACTAGGTGGTATGATAACTCCAATGGTAGAAGAGGCAGCCGTAACACCAACGGCGGTTTCTTTATCATAGCCAGTTCGGATCATGTTTCCAATCAGTATTTTTCCCACTCCTGCCGTATCTGCTTGGGATGAACCGGATACGCCCGCAAAAATCATAGATACCAATATGTTGGCATGGGCTAATCCCCCACGAATATGCCCTACAATGGCAATGGAAAAATCAATCAGCTTTTGAGAAATCTGTCCTCTATTCATAAGATTTGCTGCCAAAATAAATAGGGGCACCGATAAAAGCACAAAGGAGTTGAGTCCATTGAACATTTTCATTGGCACTGTAATCTCAGGTATATAGGGTATAGCAGCAATTCCTAACAAAGCCACAACAGCAATACAAAAGGCGATAGGTACTCCTATCAGAAGCAATAATATAAATACGCCTACAAAAATAAACCCGCTCATTATTGGTACTCCTTTCTTCTAAAACGATTGATATCTTCCATTATGTGACTGATGATATAGATAGACATGGTGATACCCATAATTGGCACACAAAGCCATACATATCCCATCTTCATATTTGGAATAGTAATCCATCGATAATTCCAAAAATGTTGTACTACGGAAACCCCATAGTAAGCAACAAATAAAGTGAAGGTTAAAACTATTCCATTTACAATGGTATCTAAAATGAATTTTGGTGTTCCTGTTAATTTTTCTGAGATTCCTCCAAATTTAAAATGGGCCTTTCGATTCAACATAACAGAGGCTCCCATAAATACGGACCATATAAAGGAAAAGTTAGCAACCTCCTCTGCCCACATGAGAGGGATTCCTAAATATCTGGCAAAAACCTGCATTAAGATTGCAATAATAAAAACGCTCAGGCAAAGAACACCTACAACCAGCTGCGTCTTTTCAATATATTTTGTAATCATTTTTTCTCCCCTTTCTGTATTTCTATACTACATAGTATAAGGACACCCAAGGTGTCCTTATACTTAGTTTAATCTTTATTTTAAGGCTCTAATTTTTTCCAGAAGATCTGTAGCACCCATATCTTGAGCAGCCTTGTCTTGAATTGGCAGTGCAGCATCAATAAATGGTTGTCTATCGATTTCATTTACCACTGCGCCATCTTGAATGGCTACTTCTTTATACTCTGCATCTTGCTCAATTACTGCGTTTCTTTCTGCTTCGATAGATGCTCTTACACCTTCTAATATAATATCCTGTTGTTCTTTTGTCATAGCATCAAACTTTTTACCGTTCATTAAAACCAATCGTGTTGTCCAGTCATGCTCTGTCTCTGTAATGAACTTTCCATTGTCCGTTTTATGATGGCTTTGTTGTACCAATGGTCCATAGGAGTTCTCTGCACCATCTACTGTTTTTTGTTGTAATGCCTGATATAATTCACCCCAAGCTACATTGGTTGGAATAGCTCCGATTTTTGTCCAGAATTCAGCTACTACTCCAGAAGTTTGGGTTCTGATTTTCATTGCCTTTAAATCAGCCATTGAATTAAGTGGCTTTTTGCCATAGTAGTTTCTTACACCAGCAGACCAATAACCTACTACTTTAAATTCATTATTGGATTTCTCATTAATCAATTGGGCTAATCTCTCCCCAACCTCTCCATCTACAACCTTTTCCCAATGCTCATAGTTTTCGAAAAGGTAAGGCAATGCCAATAGATCTACTTCTTTGATGCCTGTTTGTGTCATAAATCCTGGAGATACTACTACTAAATCTGCTGCTCCCAGTTTTAATTTCTCTACAAGCTCATTTTCATTGGTACCAAGAGTACCTGCATGGGTTTCCACTGTAATGCTGCCATTGGACTTGCTTTCAACCGTCTCTTTTAAAGCATCCATACCAACAATGTACATATTTCCTGGAGCTGTTTGGTTATGGGCCGCAACGATTTTAATCGGTTGAGCTTGTTGTTCTGGAGCGCCAGGAGCAGGTGCTGGTGCCTCTTTTGGTGCACACCCAGAAATTGCTAAGGAAACTACCATGATCATTGCTAAACAAATAAGACTAAACTTCTTCATTCAATTCCCTCCCATTCATTTTTCCGATTCTTAAGTACTCAATCGGGACCTCTTATGTGATTCTATCTATGAAAGTGGTTCAAACCACGCTCATACTACCCTTATTTTTTTATAAATACAGAATTTTTATTCAATACATTTATGAAATTCAATACAAAAGCGTTTTCCCCAGAGCACAGAAAAAACGCTTGTCCATTTTCGCACGAAAATGCCATCAGTCGTCTGACAACTTTTGGCATAATTAAATTATAATAGACAGGGTTCCCGATGTCAATATGACTTTTGAAAATAGAAGGTATTATAGAATTATACTTGTCGTCTATAAATGTTTTTAATGTTTTAAGTATATAAATGAATATAGCTGCTTACATACCACTTAGCAAATTGGGTAAGAACAGAGTAACTGCTGGTACAAAACTAACAAGTCCCAGTACAATTAAACTGACTATAAGAAAGGGCAGAATGGCCTTTGTTATCTGGGCTAGGGATATATTCCCAATACTTGCTGCCACAAATAAACAAACCCCAACAGGAGGCGTTGTTAACCCTATCACTAGATTCAACACTGCCATAACACCAAACTGGATTGGGTCCATACCTATGCTGGTAGCTACTGGGAGCAGCACAGGAAATAAAATAACCAACGCAGCAATGGTTTCCATAAAAGTACCTACAAATAATAAGAGCAGATTGATTAGTAAAATAACGATAATTTTATTGGTAGATATAGACAAGATAGCATTGGCAACCAATTGGGGAATACGCTCACTTGCCAATATCCATGCAAAGGTGTTGGCAAATCCAACTAAAATCATAATTGAAGCTGTGGTTCTCATAGATTCTATTATAATTGTAGGGATGTCTCTTATTCTTAACTCTTTGTAAACAAATTTTCCAACGATGATTGCATATACAACAGCAATGATGGATGCTTCTGTTGGCGTAAATACTCCTCCAAGAATACCAAAGAGAATAATAAAGGTCATCATGATTGCCCAGAAAGCTCCCACAAAGGATCTTGCAATATATGCAATAGATTTTCTTTCTCCTTTTGGGTATCCTCTCTTTACAGAGTAGTAGAAAGCAACAGACATGAGTCCAAAGCCCAATAATAATCCAGGAATTGCGCCAGCCAAAAACATCTTGCTTACAGAGAGGCCTACCAATGTTCCTGCAATGATCATAGGTAAGCTAGGAGGAATAATGGGCCCTATGGTTGACGAAGAAGCTGTAATCGCCGCAGAAAAGTCAACATCATATCCTTGGTTCTTCATGGCAGGGATCATAATGGGTCCAATACTGGCTGTATCGGCTAATGCCGTTCCAGAAATTCCTGCAAATAGCATAGAAGCTGCCACATTGGCCAGTGCCAGTCCTCCTCTTATGAATCCGACAACAGCATTGGAAAAATCAATAATTCTTTTGGTAATTCCCCCCGTATTCATCAAGTTTCCTGCTAATACAAAGCCTGGTATGGCCACAAGTACAAAGGAATCAATCCCAGCATACATCTTTTGGGCCAACATAAGCAATGGAATATCGGCTGCAATCAAATAGATTAAAGAAGAAGCTCCTAATGAAAAAGCTACGGGTAAACCTAAAAAGAGTAATACAATAAAAGATAAAAATAAAAGTAAAGCCATCATGTGTTATCACCTGTCTTTCCTATATCCCGTAGATAATAGAATAGATGTAGTACTGTATAAAGGAGTATAAAAAAAGAAGTAATACTTATGGTAGAAAATGCTATAGACATAGGAATTCTCATAGTAATGGATTTTTGCACTACACCAAGTTCTGCAAAGTCTATTCCTTTTAGAAAAACAACCGTAAATAGAATAACCGTAATGAGATATGATAATATTTCCAAAAACTTTCTTACTCCCTTAGGCAAGATACTAGTCAAAATATCTACGTTAACAAATTCCTTTCTCTTCATAGCCAAAGGGGCTCCAAAGGCTACTGAATAAACAAATAGAAAACGGCTTGCCTCTTCTGTCCATACAAAACTCAATGCAGGCATAAAAAATCTTGTTACTACCTGAAGCAGCACTACAATTAATAAGCCTGTAAAAGCAAGGAAAGTACCGATCTCTAGAATCTTCTCAATAATATCTACTTTTTTCATTCATCCACCTCTTTTTTCACTGCCTGTCACGAATAAACTTTCACAGAATATATAAAAGTAACAAATGCAGTTGAGAATATGAATAGAATTTCGCTAAACATAATTATGTTTAGCGAAATTCTGTATATTTATTGGAACTTCTTTTTGACAATTATTGCATGTTCATGATTTTCTCGTAGATAGCATTTTGCTCTTCATTTAAAATAGATTTTACTGCAGGTTCCATGGCATTTCTAAAAGCTTCTCTATCTACATCGCTGATGATTTCCATTCCTCTATCTTGAACCTGCTTTTTATAATCAGCTACCAATTCTATAAATAACTGATCTCCATAGACTTGTGCTTCCTCAGCAGCTTCCCTTACTGCAGTCTTTTGCTCATCGGTTAGTGCATCATACTGATTCTTTCCTAATACCACATATACCCATCCATGTACGTGTTCTGTTTCATTAACATATTTTTGTACTTCATATAAACCACCGCTGTAAATCAAATCATATGGATTTTCCTGTCCAGATATAACCCCTTGCTGCAGGGCGGTAAACACTTCACTAAAAGCCATTACTTGAGGACTTGCTCCAGCCGCTTTCCATGCTTCAACAAAGATGGGAACATTCGGTACCCGCATCTTTAACCCCTTTAAATCTGCTATATTTCTGATAGGTTTATTTGATGTCAAATTTCTAGGTGCTCTCACGTGGTAATAGATTGGTATAAGCCCTACGGTATCCGTGATTTGTTCTGCAATTTCCTGACCAATTTCTCCCTCGATTCCTTTTCTCATATGGTCAGTATCTCTAAAAGCATAGGGTACTGCCATCAAGGCTGCCTTTGGCGCCCATGTCTGCAAGCTTTCTCCAGTGATTGTCAAATCAGCAGCACCAGTTTTAATCATATTGATTACATCGGTTTCCTTTCCTAGCTGCTCATTTGGATATATTTGAACTTCAATCTGCCCATTTGTTTTCTCACTAAGAAGCTCTCCAAACCTCTCGGCTGTTTTATGCCAGAGATGATCTTCGTTTGAAAGATGTCCAAACTTCCATACAATTTTTTTGCCTGGAGCTGCGGTCCCTTGACCTCCTCCTTGGGGGGGCTGATTATTTCTGGCACATCCTGCCAGAGCTGTACCAAATAAAAATACTGCTAGGCTTAAAGATAATAGTTTACTCCACTTTTTCATTCCTGTTCCTCCCATTTAATTTTTAAATAATATTGAAGCAATGTTCACGGCTGTAAAAAATACCACGGTAAAGTCTTTTCGCTTTTAATAACCACCCTTTAAAAATTTACAAAAAGAACTTTAAAATAATTTTCTGCTTTATTTCACCGATTTATTCTTCAAAGATAATAAAATAACTTGGATTAGAGTATCTTTTCTTAATCTAACCAAGCTAATATATTCATATCACTTTTATTAGCAAATTATTCTATATACCTTCAATTTTGCAAAATAAAAAAGTGCCTTGAAAATTGCACCTTTTTTAATATGGTTATTTAAAATATTGTGGAAATAATGCCTTTATCTCAACAAGTTCTACTATAAGCTTATTGAGATGCTCATGGATGGTTTTTTCACCTTTCTTTTCATTCTTTTCTCTAATGGCATCAATGATTTGCTGATGCTGTTCAAGAACCCTTGTCCAACTTACGTCTATCATAAAGCTCAATAAGCGCACCCGTTTATATTGGTTGTTAATTTGTTCCATAATTGTCCAGGTTCTAGACTTATTACATCCTGCAAAAATAGTTTGATGAAAACGCTCATCTAACTCTAAAAATTTTGCATATTCCTTTTCTGCTACACATTGTTTTTGTTTTTCTAAACTTTCCTCTAAGCTTATGATTAAATCTAGAGAAAAATCCTTGGTTGCAATATTTATCACAGATTTTTCCAAGCTTTCTCGGATAAATCTCGTTTCTTCTACCTCGTCAAGATCAATATAGGAGACATAGGTACCCCTTTGAGGCAGCACATAGAGCAGACCTTCCTTTGACAATTTTATAAAAGCTTCTCTAACAGGAGTTCTGCTAACCTTGAGAAGCTCCGAAATCTCATTTTCACTAATCCTATGACCTGGATGAATACCCATGTGGATTATATTCTTTTTTATAATGTCATATACATACTCACCAACAGATATACCCTCTTTTGGTTTTTCCATTTTTAGATTCACATTATCACTTCCCCGCTTATACTTTTCCCTATATTTAGGCGATGTCTAAGTAATTTGTTGAAAATTATACGCAATTGTAGCAGGGTGTGCCACAGGCTAGCTGCAAGCTTTGCAACCCCTACACGAAGATCCTGTTAGGCAAAACCCTATCTGATTTTTACTTACCGTAGGGAACGCATCTTATGCGTTCCCTCATTAGGCATCTAGGTCACCGATACATCGCCTTTGTTTTTATCAGCTATTCAATCTCTGATTGAATATTCTTATGGGAGATTTGATCCATTCCACTGAAAATGTGTTCTCGCATATAGTGCCGAGCATCTTCTGAATTCTTATCAATGATAGCTTTTAGTACTTTTTCATGATGGCGAATTACCTTTTCTCCGCTTAGAGGGATATCTTTGGTTTCCTGATACCCCTCTTTAATAGAGTCATTAATGATGGGTACAATCCTTTGAATAATAGGGTTTTGCGTACTTTTTGAAATGATATTATGGAAAGTGATATCTAGTTCTGTATGATCTTTCCCTTCTAAAATATCCAACTTCATCTTCTCAAATGCCTCCTGAAGATCCCGGATATTTTTTTCCGAAGCACGGCTGGCTGCTAATGCAGCCATCTCAGGTTCGATAATCAATCGTGTTTCAAATAAATATAGCAATAGGTCTTTCTTATTCATAAATGTAACACCCAATGGATCAGCAGCTATTCCTGGCTTTTTGCAGACAAAAGTTCCTTTCCCCCTGCGAATTTCTAAAATATTCATAGATACCAATATTTTAATAGCTTCCCGAATAGTGGATCGGCTAACATTTAGTTCTTCTGCTAAGTCAATTTCATTGGGGAGTTTTTCTCCAGGTTTTAATTCTTGAATAACAATCATCTTTTTTATGTTATTGGCGATCTTTTCCGACAACAGTACTTTTTCGAACATATAGGTCTGTACACCCCTTATTCCACTTTTTTCTATAGGTAGTATACCATAAATTCATCTCCTTGCATGCATTTCTTTTTATCTTCCAATTGGATTTGACTTTTCAAAAATTAAAGACTGCAGAAATAGATTCCCTATCTCTGCAGTCTTTGGTCCTTATTTAGTGCTTTACTTTTCCATATCTCCATATAGGGCCATGATTTCACCATAGTATAGAATGTGATTGCTTTTCTCTGCTACCCCTTCGGGATAGTAGGTTTTTACAATCTCTTCATTCATTTGGCTAAGATCTAAGGCCTGCTTACATAGGATTTTACATTCCATATGCAAAAAAGCTTCTTCCACAATAGGCGTTTGAACTCTTTTCGATTTTGTTGGTGTTAAATTGGTCTCTTTAAATTTGTCATAGTCTCTTCCTGATTTTGATCCGCAAAAACCCATGGCTCCCTGATGGTTCTCTTTAAAGAAATTCACTGTAAAACTATCACTTTCTTCTAGTAATTTAAAGGTATGTCTAGAATCCCTTACCATTGCTACAAAGATAGGTTTGTTCCATGCGAACATCATACTCCCCCAAGCAATTGTCATTGGATTGGGCTTTCCATCCATTCCCTGTGCTACTAAAAGTACTCTTCCCTTTTTAAGAATATCTAGTATCTCTTCTGCATGCTGTGGAAATTCTATATTTTCCTTTTCCATAAATATACAACTCCTTTCAATGCTTAATCATGATATAGAACTGCTTCGGCTCTTCTCTTATGAAGCCTTCACAATGTCCTCCATAGGATTACATTATTGGCGATCTATATCTACCCCATAATGGCTGCAATAACCATTAATTTAGTTTTCCCAATAAAAACTTCTTCCCATAAGTCGTCCAAAAAACAGGGAATGCTTCTTTTAATACGAAGATTCCCATCCCTAAAAATAGTAGGCCTGCTACCGTATGTAAGATAGGTATGGGCACATATCGGGTTATATAGTTCCCAAAATAGGCAGCAATTAGTGTAACCAAGGTTAGAGCCAGGGATGCTCCGATAAAGATAGGAAGGGGCTGTTTGTGTTGAGTAGTGAGGGTAAAGACAGCCAACTGTGTTTTGTCACCAAGCTCAGCTAGAAAAAGCATGGTGAAAGCTACAAAGGAAAGCTTCCAATTCATTTCTCCACCTCCTGTTATATTAAATTTTCATCTGCAAAAACTTTGTTCAGAGCCTTTCTAGAATATAAAAATAGCGTCTGCGACGCTTTCGCTAGGGAACCCTAGGTTCCCTTCGACGACAGCAAAGCTGTCTGAGCACCTTCCTGAAGGCGGCAGGGGATTTC
>JBFNEZ010000163.1:0-8535 GCA_040797825.1 Thermotaleaceae bacterium
TCTGAGCACCTTCCTGAAGGCGGCAGGGGATTTCATCCCCTACAACCCCTTTTTTCATATGATAGAAAAGTAGAACTTTCCTATCATATGAAAAATCAGGCCATTGAAACATGCCTGACTTTATTCCTCATTCCCTATCTTCAATTTTACGAATTCCCTCTTCTCCTAGCGCTTCAACAATCTGTACTATAGGTTTACCATTGAGTATCAAATCTTGTCTAATTTCATAAAGAGGAATCATGACAAAGGCTCTTTCCTCCATTCTAGGATGGGGTATAGTTAATACTTCGTCTTTAGACGAATAATTTTCAAAAATTAGAATATCTATATCTATAGTCCTTGGTCCCCATCGTATATCTCTTTTTCTCTTTAATTCATGCTCAATCCCATTGCAACATTTTAAAAGTTCCATAGGTGTTAAAGATGTCTCTATCTCAATTACTCTATTTAGAAAGCAATCCTGTTCAATATAACCAACAGGTTCCGTCTCATAATAGGAAGACAACTTTAAAATCTCAATAGAGAGCGTGTTGCCTAATAACTGAATTGCTGTATCTAAATTTGCTTTTTTATCTCCCATATTACTGCCTAACCCCAAAAACACTTTAGCCATTTCTATTTCTCCTTAGCTCTATTCCAAAATAGTCATATATACCCGGTACTGGGGCTTCAGGTTTTCTTATAGCAATTACTACCTCTTGAATCCTTGTAAAGTACGACATTAAAGTTTTTGCAATATCTTCACCCAGCGCTTCTATCAATTGGAATTTTTTATTTTCTACAATATTCTTTATGATATTGTAAGCCTCTCCATAGTGAACGGTATCGTAAACCTCATCAGATTCTCCAGCTTTCTTTAAATCTAGTATTAATTCCACATCTAAAAAAAATTTTTGACCTAATACATTCTCCTCTGGCAATACACCATGGTAGCCATAAAAAACTAAATTTTTCATAATTATTTTATCCATGGTATTTTACTCCTTACAATTGCATCTGCGACTATGGCTGCCCGTAGATTTTCTTTAATGTCATGAACGCGTACAATATCAATTCCTTGAATAATTCCCATAACAGTTGTAGCCACAGTACCCTCTACCCGCTCGTCAGAAGGTAAATCCAAAATTTTACCTATCATAGATTTTCTAGAAGTACCTAATAGCAAAGCATATCCTAGATCATTGAGTTCCCCTAACCTAGACATAACTTCAATATTTTGTTCCGGGGTTTTACCAAAGCCAATACCAGGATCTAAAATAATATGTTTCTCTTTCATACCAGCCCTTAAGCCAATATCAATAGATTTTTGAAAAAATATCTTTATTTCTTCTATGATATCTTTTAGGTAGGTTGTTCCGTGTTGATTGTGCATAATGATAACGGGCACATCATAGTTTGCGGCAACCACGGCTATATCTGGCTCTCTTTGCATTCCCCATACATCATTAATCATATGTGCACCTGACTCTAATGCCTGTTCTGCTACCTTTGCCTTATAGGTGTCTACAGATATTGGAACCTTGACCTCTTCTACAAGCCTACGGATTACTGGTAGTATCCTTATAAGTTCTTCCTCCGAAGACACTTCTGCAGCACCAGGTCTGGTAGATTCTCCGCCCACATCAATAATATGAGCGCCTTCTGATACCATTTTTTGAGCATGACTTACTGCAGTCATCAATTCAAGATAGCTTCCACCATCGGAAAAAGAATCTGGTGTGACATTTAAAATACCCATAATGTAGGTCTTGCTCCCTAAAGTCAGTGTATATGGTCCACATTTAATTTCCCTGTGGGGTCTAAAGTGATTTTTGATCCCTATCATTTAGATTCACTCCCACCCTTAACGTCCAAAGTTTATCAACGAAATAGCTTCTGATCTTGATTTGGCATCATCTTGAAAGACCCCTCTTACAGCAGATGTTACAGTTTTAGAACCTGGCTTTTTTACTCCCCTCATGGTCATGCACATATGTTCTGCCTCTACAACCACAATAACACCGTAAGGTTTTAATTTTTCAACAATGGTATCTGCTATCATAGCAGTTAGCCGCTCTTGCAGTTGAGGTCTCTTAGATATCGTATCGAGAACTCTAGCCAACTTGCTCAATCCTGTAAGTTTTCCATCCCTTGGAATATATCCTACATGAGCCTTACCATAAAATGGAACTAAGTGATGTTCACACATTGAATAGAAAGGAATATCTTTAACCAAAACCAGTTCCTCGTGTTTTTCTTCTTGAAAATATATTTCTAAATGCTCCTTTGGATCCTTCTCTATTCCTGCGAAAATCTCTTCATACATTCTTGCAATACGTCTAGGCGTGTCTCTTAAACCCTCTCGATCGGGATCTTCCCCAATGGCCTCTAAAATATCTTTAACTGCCCTTTCAATTTTTACCTTATCCATTTTGTCCCTTCTTTCTTTATTAAATTGCTATACCTATAATTCATAGCGTTTTTTAACATATTGATGGTAAGCCTTCATAATCAGCTGAGTTGTTGAATTTTTTGTGAGAATTAGTCTACGTTCTTCAAGCTGCGACACTGGCATAATCTCCAATACAGAGTTTGTTATAAAAATTTCATCAGCCTTCAAAATTTCATTTTTGGTAAATTTTCCGACTTTCAATGGTATCCTCAATGCTTGAACAATATCAACTATTTTTTCTCTCAGAATACCTGGTAAAATACCACAATCAACGTCAGGTGTATAAAGAGTACTGTCTTTTACATAAAAAACATTTGAGATAGAACCCTCTGCAATTCTATCATGCACATTTAAAAATAAAACTTCATCGAATCCTAGGCTCAGCCCTCTCTGTTTTTCATATATATTCTCTAAGTAACTACTGGCTTTTATATAGGTCAATGGAGAGTATGGATTTCTCTTTGTCTCAGCAAAACAAAGTTTAAAACCATTGCAGTAATTTTCTTCTTGATAAGCATTTTTTCTTGTGGTTATAATCGTATCCGTATTCTCTTTGTCTTTACCACAAAATATTTTAAGAACCGTAGAATCTATTGGATTGGCAAATAGCAGCTCATCACAGTATTTTTTCAAATGATTGATTTCAATATTTTCTTTAAGGTTTAATAATTTGCATGCGTGAGCCATTCGGTTCATATGCTCTTCAAAAAACAAAAGTTTTCTATCTATGACTTTAATTGTCTCAAAAACGCCATATCCAAAAGAATAGGCCTCACTCATTGGAGATATACATCCTTTATAATCCTCAATCAATAGTCCATTCACAGAAATATACATATGCTTCCCTCAGTTTTTAACTATTTAATGCTTTCATCAAAGCCTTAGCCTTATGTAGGGATTCTTCGTATTCTAATTCTCCATCGGAATCCCATACAATGCCCCCACCAACTTGAAAATAAGCCTTATTATCTTTGCATAAAATGGTTCGAATGACGATATTTAGATCGGTATCCCCATTCAGTCCAATATAACCGATTGATCCTGTATATAGATTCCTTTGTGTTGGCTCTAATTCATCAATAATTTCCATAGCTCTAATTTTTGGTGCTCCAGTAATAGACCCCCCTGGAAAAGTTGCTCTTATACAATCCACCACATCGCAATCCTCTTTCATCTCTCCCACAATGGTAGAAACTAAATGATATACGGTAGCATATTCTTCAAGATGAAATAGTTCAGTAACTCGGACAGTGCCAGGCTTTGAAACTCTCCCTAGATCATTTCTTTCCAGATCAACAATCATCAATAGTTCGGCCTTATCTTTTTCACTGTTTAACAAATCTTCTCGGTTTAATATATCTTCTTCTGGCGTTTCTCCTCTTGGTCTCGTCCCTTTTATAGGCCTTGTTTCCATTATCCTGTTTTTTATTTGGATAAACCGTTCTGGCGAACTACTAACAATCGCCCCTTCTCCAAAATCTATAAAACTGGAAAAGGGAGCAGGATTAATTGTTCTCAGTTTTCCATATAAATTATAGGGGGTTTCGTCAATTTCACACTCAAATCTCTGGGTAAGATTCGCCTGGTAGATATCGCCTGCTCGAATATATTCCTTTAATTTATGTAAGGCCTTTAAGTATTCATCCTTAGTAAAATTCGATTTAAAATCCATTCTTTTGCTATTCATAGTTATATTGATGGGTACACCATAACGCTGCCCCTCTATTATTTCTACTTCAATCCTATTAACAATATCCTCTTCTGGTTCTTCAATTCCCAATGCAACTACATAAACAGCCTCTTGGCTATGATCAATGATAAGGATTCCATCGTACAAGCCGAAGTAGCAATCCGGTATACTAACATCATCAACAGCCTTCCGTGGCAGCTTTTCTATATGATGACACAAATCATAGGACAAATACCCTACCATTCCACCAATAAACGGAAAATCACACGTGTACTCTCTATGATATTGGAAAAGGATTTCTTTCAGCTTGTCCAAAGGATCTCCCTGAAAAATATACTTGCAGCCTTTCTTTTCTACCTCAATCTTATCATCTTTACTTTTTAGGGTTAAAATAGGATTAAATCCAATAAAAGAATATTTTCCCAACTTCCTATAATCCATACCACTATCTAAAAAAAAGCTGTAAGGATACTCTTTAAATAAGGTATATAATTGAAAGCTATTTAATGTAGTATCAATTTTTTTAATTAGCATTGATCCACCCCTGCCCATTTTGAGATTTAACTTGTTGTAGAAAGTTGTTTAATAGTTCCATGCCCATCTCTGTTAAAATTGCCTCAGGATGAAATTGAACGCCTTCTATCAAATATTCTTTATGCTTTATTCCCATTATTTCTCCAGCAGAGGTCTCTGCAGTAATCAGAAAACAATCAGGTAAAGTTTCCCTTTCAACTATTAAAGAATGGTATCTTGTTACACAAAGAGGATTTTTTAGACCTTCAAAAACTCCTATATTTTTATGGGTGATTGGATGTACTTTACCATGTACTGGTTCAAGAGCTTTTATCACTTTTCCTCCAAAAACCTGTCCAATTGCTTGATGTCCTAAACAAATTCCCAAAATTGGAATTTTTCCCTTGAACCGCCGAACCACATCCATGCAAATCCCTGCTTCTAGTGGTGTACAAGGTCCTGGAGATAGCACAATCATCATGGGTTTAAGTTCTTCAATCTGTTCTAGTGTTATTGTGTCATTCCTATATACCAATACCGCTTCATTTAAACACTCTAAATATTGTGTCAAATTATAAGTAAAAGAGTCATAATTATCAATCATTAATATCAATGGCAGCACCTCTCAGCAATCTAATTAGGAAAAAGTGTTAATAAAATAACAATATATTATGCAAAATACTAGTTCTTTTCACAGTTTATTATATACTTTTATTTAGTTTTCAGTCAAACCAATAGATATTCATGGGCTATGTAGCTTTCTCTATTTTTGTATGCACCTACTAATACATCAGTGTAGGCTTTTCCCCACTGCAAAATCTGTTACAATCCCCGATTTCTTCACATTCTAAGCATAGTCTTGAAATTTTATCACTTTCATAAATGACAACGCTAAGAGGTGTTTCTCTCTTTCCGTTCTTTCGATGATTTTTTATAGCGTCTAGTATCATCTCCCTTTCTGCACTATCAAATCCACTATCTACCAGGATCTTTTCTGATAATACAGCACTGGCTTCAGCATGACTTATTCCATTGGCATATTCCTCCCAACGTCCAATATCATGCAGTAGTCCTGTGGCATAAATAACCTCTTTGGATAACTGCAGCTCTCTCTCCAAGGACAAAATATAAGCAACTCTAGCAACATCTATACTATGCTGAAGATTGTGTTTACAAAAAATTCGTTCGGTTTCAGCATCATGGTTTCGTTTCATATACTCTAGATACTGGACATTTTCTAAAATCTATAGAATAGCATAAAAATACTGTATTTTAAATCTTGCAGTATTCAATTTGATTCAATACTTTATTTTGAGTATATATTTTTTTATCATTCAAAAACAATCTCATAATCAAAGATGTCATAGGAGAAGTATTTAATTTTTTCTTTTTTTAAAATCATCTTAATTCTCTACCTGCTCTTTATTTTTTCTACTCTTATACTCTAAAAATGAGAAAAAATGCTGTAATTGGTAATTTTTCCGTTTAGTTGACATAATATTTTTCCATTGGTATAATAACCATTATGTTAACACATTACATTTGCTGAATCCTGATTTATTAGGTACGGAGGAACCAATTGTGGGGGTTAATCCATGTCTTTTATGGTAGGGATCCTTCTATCCCGAACCCGTCAGCTAACTTCGGAAGCGAATAAAGGAAGGAGTGTATTGTGCGTGAAGTTCAATACCAAAAACATTGTTATAGCCTGTTTAGTGATGCTGATTTTTTCAGTACAGGTTACTACAGCATTTGCCAGTGGAGGTCAGTCTACGAACTATGATACCTTAAAGTTTCGTAGTAGAGGCAGTCAAGTGGTTCGCCTTCAGCAGGCTCTCATCGAGAGGGGATTTTTAAAGGATTCTGCCGATGGGATATACGGTTTAAAAACAGAGAGAGCTGTCATCGACTTTCAGATAGCCAATAAACTGAGAATCGATGGTATTGCAGGTCGAGAAACCCAATCTACATTATTTTCTCAGCCTGTATCAAGAGGGACAAGCAGTAGAAATGCACAATATGAAACAGATTTATACTGGCTTTCTCGGATTATCCACGCAGAGGCAGAAGGGGAGCCTTACAGGGGTAAGGTAGCAGTGGGTAACGTTGTACTGAACCGAGTAAAGTCAAAATCATTCCCAAATACTGTAAAAGGTGTCATTTTTGAATACTGGGAAAACATTCCTCAGTTTAGTCCTGTTGAAGAAGGAACCATCTATAATACACCGGGTAAAGAAAGTATAGATGCTGCTAAGGATGCGCTGAATGGAGTCCGCCCTGTAGAAGATGCAACCTATTTCTTTAATCCTGCTAAAGCTGAGGGTCGATGGATTGTACGAAATAAAAGCTTTTTTACAAGAATTGGAGAACATGTTTTCTACAGATAGAAAAAGGTACGGCAAAGCCGTACCTTTTCTTTTTATATGATAGGAAAATTTTACTTTTCTATCATATAAAAAAAGGGGTTGTAGGGGATGAAATCCCCTGCCGCCTTCAGGAAGGTGCTCAGACAGCTTTGCTGTCGTCGAAGGAAACCTAGGGTTTCCTAGCGAAAGCGTCGCAGACGCTATTTTTAAAAGAACTCAATTTTTAATTTACCTAGGGTTATATTCTTTTTAAAAATAAGCATGCTATTTTTAGAAAGAATATGTAAAGAGGTGGTGTTAAAACATGGGAGCTATAGATATAACATGGCATGAAGTTTTAAGAAGAAAAGGAATTGAGAGCAGTATCGTTGAATCTCTCATTGGATTTATATCCTGGAAAAAAAACGAAATCTATCCTAGACTAGGCCAAGAAATAACTGACGTATTGAAAAACCACACTGGACAAGTAATTGCTTTAGATGTCAGCAATGATTTGTATCATCATCAAGGTATTGTATTCTTTAATCGTGAACTATCTGAAGATATCGCTAGTCAAATTTTTTCAGAGATTCTAGACTATGAATATCAAGAAGTATATAATTCTCCTCAATGAAAAATTATTTAGTGGTAGTCTCTAATTCATAAGCCCTCAGTATAGGGCTTTTACTCTTCATAAAAATCTAGATAAGAATAATTCTTCCCAGCCTTTTCCCAGCCTAAAATTGCATCTAAATTTACATTTTGTGCTGCTTTAAAAATAGATTTATCTACATTTTTAAAGCTTTTCTTTAATTCCTCAATCAAAGCTTTTATTTCATATCGTTTATTTCCTGTTTTCTCAGCTGCTACCATACAGGCACAATTTAAAGGCCAAATACCACTCTCTTCCGTAAATTGTTCAATGTATTTTTCTTCAATATAATAAAGTGGTCGAATTAGTTCTAGTCCTTTATGGTTAGATGAGTGTAATTTTGGCAACATGGTTTTAAAACTTCCTGTATATAGCATATTAAGCATGGTCGTTTCTATAACATCATTGAAGTGATGTCCTAAGGCCAATTTGTTACATCCCAAATTCTGAGCCTTTTTATACAGTGCACCTCTTCTCATTTTGGCACACATATAACAAGGATAATCCTTGGCAATGTTGTCAACAATCTGAAATATTCCGGATTCAAATATTTCAATAGGGATATTTAGATACTCACAATTATCTATTAGAAGCTTTTTGATGTCTGGATGATATCCTGGATCCATTACAATAAATTCTAATTCAAAATTATCTCTTCCATGGCACTTTAATTCTTGAAATAGTTTTGCCATCAGCATACTATCTTTCCCACCTGATATGGCAACTGCGATTCTATCCCCATCTTCTACCATTTGAAAATCCTTTAGTGCCTTAATAAATTTTCCCCAAATATGCTTTCTATATTTTGTAATAATACTCCGTTCTATATCTTGTAGAGACTGTCTTTCTTCAAAGGGAACTAAAATATCACAGCCCTTACCTTCAATTTTACTCATTTCTTCAC
>JBFNEZ010000164.1:0-8526 GCA_040797825.1 Thermotaleaceae bacterium
ACTCTACTCCATTCAGTAAAAATTCCCGAATATGTTGGATATGTGCTCTTTCAAATATTTCAGTGATATAGCTCATGCTAGCACCCCCAAAACCTCAATCATAAACCGTATCCCTATTTCAAAGCCATAGATAAAATTTTCCTCTGCTGTAATCGCATTTATTTCTGCTGTAGTCTTTGAAAAGTCAAATAATAATTTAGCTGTGTCTTTATAATTGCCTGATTTTTCACGGATTTTTTCCTCGTATAGAACAACTTCCTGCTGTTTTCCCATGAGCTTTTTTGACATAAGTCTGTCATAAGGAGTTATATTACCATGATAGAACTCTTTTAGTATACTCATATTGATCTTCCTTTCAAAATCAAATGTACAACTTACCTTGAAAGAATTTACAGCGCATGATATAATATTTACGTTGCAATTGCCTTCGGGCAGTTGTCGTACTGGAAGTGGTGAACTGTTTTGTGGTGGGACACCTCTTCCTTTTATTTTTTTTGGAGCTCATCGTATAAGCATTGGACACCTTTTCTTAAAACATCAGACCTTGTAGTATTTAGCATTTTTTTACAATACTCAATTTTTACAATGGTATTTTTATCAATTCTTAGTTTGATTTCAGTATCCAATGGATTTTCTGGACGAGGTCCCGGCTTTTTGCGTGCAGTTATAATCATCACCTCCAACTTGGGTGCACAAGTTGTCAAGAGTTTTAGACAATTATTTTTCATCGGGAAATAGTTTCATAAAAAAGAAAAAAGATGGCTAATCAATACCATCTTTCCTCCGCTAACAAATATTGGCGTTTAACATCTCCACCGCCCAAAGTGGCAGATTAAGTAGCCAATCTTCCTGCTTATAATCTGTCATGGACGTGCGTATTGCTGTCTTGGGTCTATACTTCTCACAAAACGTCTTGAGACTCTTGGCCTTGAGATTTGTTTCAGCCTTAACCTCGACTGGGATAACCTCGCTGCCTGTATCAATTAGGAAATCTACCTCGGCGCTGCCCCTGTCGTTTGTCCAGTAGTAGGTTTCCACGCCCTTGAGTGTTTTTAACTGTTGCAATACATATTGCTCGGTCAAAGCTCCTTTAAACTCCTTGAAAAGCTCGGTTCCGTCAAGCAGAACCGACTGATTTAGACGAACCATACAGCTAAGCAAACCCACATCCACCAGAAATAGCTTAAAGGCTTTCAAATCTTCGTAGGCTTTCAGAGGAATGCTAGGCGAAGTTACCCGATGCACTTTATGGATAAGTCCACAATCAGAGAGCCACATTAGGGCAAGCTCGTAATCCTTTGCTCGCGCCCCCTCTTTGATGATGCCATAAATGAACTTCTTATTTTCCTTAGTAAGTTGTGCAGGAATGCTGTTCCATAGCATACGAATACGTGGCACAACTTCATTGGGGGCGTGCTTGGAGAAATCCTGTTCATATGCAGCAAGAATGCGTCCCTGTATTTCCCTCACTTCGTTGAAATCTCGATTGTCTGCAAAGTTCTGTACTACTTCTGGCATTCCACCGACATAGTAGTAGTGCTTGAGTATGTCGATATAATCTTGCTTGAAGGTGGTGGCCATTTCAAAGTCACCCTTTTCAAGCAGGTCAACAAACTGGTCTTTGCCCATTGCCAGCATGAACTCGGTAAAGGACAGTGGGTACAAGTCCATAAACTCTACCTTACCCACGGGGAACGATGTGCCTTGGTGCAGAGCTACGCCTAAAAGCGAACCTGCGCAGATGATTTGATATTGAGGGGCGGTTTCATTAAAGTATTTCAGGGAAGAAAGTGCTTTTGGGACTTCTTGAACTTCGTCAAAGATGAGTAAAGTATTTGCGGCATTTATTTTATGCCCTGTGTATAGTTCGAGCCCTGTTATGATGCGATCAATACGCATATCGGCAGAGAACAGCTCTCTCATCTGTGGATTGTTATCAAAATTGATATAAACCGTATTTTCATAGGCGGTTTTGCCAAACTCCTGCATGAGCCATGTTTTGCCCACCTGACGTGCCCCTCGGATAATCAGGGGCTTTTTATTCTGTTTTTGCTTCCATCTATTCAATTTTTCCATTGCATTACGATACATAGGAATCACCTCTATACTCTATTATAGGCTATTATAACATTTTTTACAATGATAAAGTGTATTAAAAAGCACAAATTACGGCGAAAATATAATAATAACGAGTCAATTGGATTGTTTTTGGAATATGCTGTTAAGCGGTGCTTTATAGAAGAACAGTAAATCAGCCTTGCATTTTTGAAAATATGCAAGGCTGATTTTATATGGATTTTTCCTACATTTATTCATCTTGCGCCTCAAAGTCATAATCTCCTTTTGCAGTAATCACATAGACGTGTTCCGCACTAATCATGGCTTCTTGAAGCAAAAAACGTACTGAATTTATTGAATTTGTATTGAGGTCTCCCGATAATATTTCCAGTGAGTCCGAAACCGCTCCGCACATAAGAGTGTACATTTTTTTATAGTCTATCATTTAAATCCCTCCATTTGTAATCTTTAAAGATAATTATATCACGCTCACAGCTATGTATGCAACTTGAGATATAACATAAATTATAATATGCGTTGTCGAATTAATTGCAAAAATTTCATACTCTATATGTGTGGAGGTAAGATAGAGTATGAAACGAAAACATTATGAAGAATATAGGAAACTTGGATTAAATATTGCGTACTATCGCAAAGAGCAGGGTTTATCTCAAATTAAACTTGCTGACGAGGTTGGTATAAGCAGAACTCATATGTCCCGCATTGAAAATAATGATTGTGCAGTATCTCTTGATGTGATTTTTAGCATTGCAAAGGCGCTGGATATTCCAGTAGTTAAATTATTTGAATTTCGTTAATCTATGTCTTCTTTCTTTGGGGTAAAGAGATTTTAGATTTACAAGTGCATTAGACCAGTAATTCAGCCTTGCATTTTCTTTTAGAAACTTGCTTAATGTACTCAATTGGTACTCAAAAGGCAAAATAAAACGCCGAAAATCCAGTAATCATGCGTGATTTCGGCGTTCTTTTTGTTTGTTCTCTCGCCGTAGGTTGCTGAACTCTAGCTCCTTATCAGTCGCCACAGTTCTAGCCAACCCTACCTACAATGCATACTCGCTATCGCTTGATTCATTGGGTACTACTTCCATTCGGCAAGTGCGGCGGCGTTTTTAAACATTTATGTTTAGTTTTGGCGCTTTTAAAGTTATTTCCATTACCTTCCTTTGAGTATCTTTCACATTTATTTGACTTCTTTTTTCGCAAAGTCAACTTTATACTGCCATTCACCGTATTTTCTGTCGTTATCAGTTATAGTTCCTTCAGTAAGAGTGATACGCAGAACGATTGAGTCGGGGTTGTCTTCGTCGCCATGTGCATCGAACCATGTGAAGATTTTTTTCATCTTTGCTCTTATTTCCGCGTTCCTCTCATCCTTTACCCAACCAAGATTTTCAGCCGTTCCTTGAGCAACAAACAAGTCTAACCCACAGATGGAAATCTCGTTGTTTTTCCTAATTTCCAGCGTTTTATTTTTATTTGCATCTGTAGAAACATAAAAAACCCCGTCTTCATAATAAGCGTCAACCATACGGACAGTAGGGCGGGGATTGCCGACGGCGTTCGGGGACAATGCAATAGTTGCAAGAGCGATAAGGTTGTCCTTACCGTTTCCGCAGTATTCTTCCATAAGCTTCATCGCGTTTTCATACTTGTTCATGATAATTCCTCCATTTATTTATTATTTCCCTATGGGTCCTGTCATACTTTGCATTTGTTTATTTTCTATCTGTAAAGACAGGATTTACCAATATTTATGAAAATTATACTCGAAAAAAATCAAATAGACAATATAAATTTCCCCCAACAAAATGCCAGTAGCATAGAAAAAACCTTACCGACTTTCAGACTCAATATCTGAAATCAGTAAGGTTTTCTTATGTTATTGAGGTATCACTCCCGCCGTAGGTTGCGGGCTTCTACCTTCCTACGGTCGGTATAAACCTCGCCAACCCTGACTGTGGGTAACACCAGCAATTTCATCTACGTTATCACTTGATGAAATTGGGTGTTACTCCCGCCGTAGGTTGCGGGCTTCTACCTTCCTACGGTTGGTATAAACCTCGCCAACCCTGACAGGGGTAATACCTACAATTCATCATCGCTATCGCTTGATTCATTGGGTATTACTCCCATTCAATAGTAGCTGGTGGTTTACTTGTTATGTCGTAAACTATACGGTTTATATGTCCTACTTCGTTTACTATTCTTCTACTGATTTTGTCCAATAATTCATATGGTATTCTTGCCCAGTCAGCTGTCATAAAGTCAGTTGTGGTTACTCCTCTTAGGGCTAAAGTATAATCATAGGTTCTTTCATCACCCATTACACCAACACTTCTCATATCTGTAATTACTGCAAAGTATTGGTTGATATCTCTATCAAGACCAGCAAGGGCAATTTCTTCTCTAAATATAAAGTCTGCCTCTCTTAATATATCTAATTTTTCTTTTGTAACTTCACCTATTACTCTGATTCCAAGTCCTGGTCCAGGGAATGGCTGACGCCATACAAGATATTCTGGTAATTCCAATTCCTGACCTAGCTTTCTTACCTCATCCTTAAATAAAAGTCTTAATGGTTCGATGAGGTCTTTGAAATCAACTACACTTGGAAGTCCACCTACATTGTGATGAGATTTAATTACAGCACTATCTCCTAGGCCACTCTCTATAACATCTGGATAAATTGTACCTTGTACAAGGTAATCCACCTTACCAATTTTTTTAGCTTCTTCCTCGAATACTCTTATAAACTCTTCGCCTATTATCTTTCTTTTAGATTCGGGGTCTGTTACTCCCTTTAATCTTCCAAGGAACCTGTCCTGAGCATTTACTCTTATGAATTTTGAATCAAAGTTCTTTGAAAAAGCTGCTTCTACTTCGTCTCCTTCATTGAGTCTCATAAGACCAGTATCTACGAATACACAGGTTAGCTGATTTCCAATAGCTTTAGACATTAGAGCTGCTACTACAGAGGAATCCACTCCACCAGATAATGCACACAGAGCCTTTCCATCTCCAACCTTTTTTCTAATTTCTTCAATTTGTGCTTCTATATATCTGGTCATAGTCCAGTCTCCAGTAGCTCCACATACATCAAATAAGAAGTTTCTCAATATATCATTACCTCTTATAGAATGATTGACCTCTGGATGGAATTGTACACCATATAATTTTTTGTCTACATTCTCTATAGCTGCAGTAGGACATGTCTCTGAAGCAGCTGTTATTTTAAATCCTTCTGCTAACTCCTGCATATAATCTGTATGACTCATCCATACAGTTGTATTTTCTTCTATTCCTTTAAATATAGCACTTGAATTATCAAGTTTTATTTCAGTCTTACCATATTCTCGTTTTTCAGCCTTAGTTACTTTACCACCAAGTATTTATGTCATAAATTGGCTGCCATAGCATATTCCTAATATTGGAATGCCAAGTTCGAATATCTCCTTAGAACATTTCGGAGCCTTTTCATCATATACACTATTTGGACCTCCAGTAAATATAATACCGATAGGATTTAGAGCTTTTATTTCATCAATTGATATAGTATAGTGCTTTACCTCACAATATACTCCAAATTCTCTAACACGTCTTGCTATTAATTGATTGTATTGTCCACCGAAATCTACAATCAAAACAAATTGGTTTTGCATTATTCCACCTCACTAATATTTATCCTACAGTTTATTATGTTTAATTCTACCACAAATATCATATGAGTCAAAATATTTCTTAAAAGTACTGGAATGTTATTAATTCTTTAAAATGTTAACTACCATGGGATTTGGGTATAATGAAGTTGAGTTATATGTACAATGAAATTAAGTCATATAGAATTTTTGAATTCTTATTTTCAAAGCAAGGAATCTTTGATATACTACTATATAGTGTAAATGTAAAAAAGTAGTATGATAACGTTTCTACTGCCATAACATGAATTTTAAATAAAAACAATTTTTAGGAGGAGATACTTTGAAGACTGACGTACAAATTGCACAAGAAGCTAAGATGATTCCAATTAACGAAGTTGCATCTAAATTAGGTATAAAGGATGATGACTTAGTAAACTATGGGAAATACAAAGCTAAGGTTTCATTAAAAGTCCTAGAGGATTTGAGGGACAAACCTGATGGAAAGCTTATATTAGTTACAGCTATTAACCCAACACCTGCAGGAGAAGGAAAGACAACTACAAACATAGGGCTATCAATGGGCTTAAATAAGATTGGTAAAACTGCTATTACTGCATTAAGAGAGCCTTCTCTTGGACCTAGCTTTGGTGTTAAAGGTGGAGCAGCTGGTGGCGGCTATGCACAGGTTGTTCCTATGGAGGATATCAATCTTCACTTTACAGGCGACTTCCATGCTATTACTACATCAAATAACTTAATATCAGCACTTTTAGACAATCATATTCAACAAGGAAATGTTTTAGGAATTGATCCTAGAAGAATAGTTTGGAAAAGAGTTCTTGATATGAATGACAGAGCTTTAAGAAATGTTGTTGTTGGTTTAGGTGGAAAACCTAATGGAATGCCAAGAGAAGACGGCTTTGATATTACTGTTGCATCAGAAATAATGGCTATATTCTGTTTAGCTAAGGATCTTGAAGACTTAAAAGAAAGAGTAGCTAATATAGTTGTTGCATATAATTTTGCAGGAGAGCCTGTATATGTAAGAGATTTAAAGGCTCAAGGTGCTGTTGCATTACTTATGAAGGATGCTATTGCTCCTAATTTAGTTCAAACACTTGAAAATACACCAGCGTTGATTCACGGTGGACCTTTTGCCAATATAGCTCATGGATGTAACTCCTTAACAGCTACTAAATTGGCTTTAAAATTAGCTGAGTATACAGTAACAGAGGCAGGATTTGGTGCAGACCTAGGAGCAGAAAAATTCTTTGACATTAAAGCTAGATTTGGTGGATTAAAACCAGATGCTACTGTAATAGTAGCTACTGTAAGAGCACTTAAACATCACGGCGGAGCTAAGAAAGAAGAATTAGGAACAGAAAATCTAGAGCAATTAGCTAGAGGATTTGAAAACCTTGAAAGACATATAGAAAATGTAAATAAATTTGGTGTGCCTGCAGTTGTAGCTATCAACAAGTTCCCAACTGATACTGATGCTGAGTTAAACTTCGTACTTGAAAAATGTAAGGAATTAGGTGCAGATGCTGTTCTTTCAGAAGTATGGGGAAAAGGTGGCGAAGGCGGAGTTGAGATGGCAAAGAAGGTAGTAGAAGTATGCGAAACAAAGAAAGCTAGCTTTAAACCTTTGTATGATGTTGAAGAATCCATCCAAGTTAAGATTGAGAAAATTGCTAAAGAGATTTACGGAGCAGACGGAGTCGACTTCACTAGCTCATGTATGAAGCAAATTAAAAATATAGAAAAACTAGGCTTTGATAAGATGCCTATATGTATGGCTAAAACTCAATATTCATTCTCAGATGACCCTACATTATTAGGTAAGCCATCTGGATTTAGAATTACTGTAAGAGACATCAAAATATCAAGAGGAGCAGGATTCCTTGTAGCACTAACTGGTGATATTATGACAATGCCAGGATTACCAAAGGTTCCAGCTGCAAATAATATTGATATACTACCAAGTGGTGAAATAGTAGGATTATTCTAATATAAAGCTGGGCTATTGCCCAGCTTATTATATTGGTTATTTACATTCATACTATAATACTGTAATATATAATTATAACGAGGCTAACGATATTTCACTGCTTTTTAAGCAGTCGTGTTCCTATTAATACAATAGGTGGCGAGTATAAATTTCTTACCTCGTTGTAGTGGTGTGTAGAAACTGCAAGTAGTTTCTACTAAGCTTAAGAAAAATAATGGGGGGGTTATCATGGCTTACAATTCTAGGATTAAAAGCGCACAGGCAGATGCACTATTTGAGGCGGTACTTAAGCTAGAAAATATGGAAGAGTGCTATCGTTTTTTTGAAGATATTTGCACAATAAAGGAAGTACAGGCTATTGCTCAGAGACTAGAAGTAGCAAAGCTATTAAAAGCAAATAAGACATATAACGAGATTGAAGCGGATACAGGAGCAAGCACAGCTACAATCAGCAGAATAAATCGTTCATTAAATTATGGTGCAGACGGATATAAGTTAATATTTGAAAGACTTGGGATAATAGATAAAGAAGAGTAATCTATTATTGATAATATACAATAGATATATAAAATAAGTGAAAAGGATTTCCCGAGGAAATCCTTTTTAAATTACATATCATTCATTATTTATCTAATCTTCATATTGTCAATTCTCAATTTTATTTTGGAATGAATCCCTCAAATATAAAATAATCAAATTTTTTCTTATTCCTCATTAAATCTTCCATCGAGTCTATAGTATATGCAAAGGTAGGTATTTTATATAGTATTCTACAAATATTAAGTGAAAGCATATTGC
>JBFNEZ010000165.1:0-8525 GCA_040797825.1 Thermotaleaceae bacterium
CCATTTAACTTCATCTCAATAGATTCAATGGTATTGTTATTTAAAAACAGAGGCAAACTGATTGTAGGCCGTGACACCATCACCTGTATATCTTTCGGTTGAGGGGGCAGGTATCCGATGTTATCTTCCCCATAGGCAATGCCGCCGACCATCCAAAAAATCATTAAAATATATATCATCATCCAGCGAAAGTTTCTTTTCATTGTACATCCCTCCTCTCTATTATTGTAATACATATTTTGGATAAATATATACTTTGTCTTGAAACTGTAATATTCGTCCCAAAAATGTAATAAAGTCCGCACATGCGGACTTTATGAAAAAATTATATATCCAATTGATTAATACCATCCTCTTAACTTCATCGCAGTGGCAACACGTTTAATGGACATCATATAGCCAGCTGTTCTCATATCCACTTGATGTTCTTCTTTTAAAGCCCATATTTCTTCGAAGGCTTTAACCATCAAAGCTTCTTGCTTGCTTTGAACTTCTTCAAAGCTCCAATAATAATTCATTAGGTTTTGAACCCATTCAAAATAGGATACAGTAACCCCACCAGCATTTGCAAGAATATCCGGTACCACCACAATTCCTTTTTTGAATAATACTTCATCGGCTTCTGGGGTAGTTGGACCATTGGCACCTTCTGAAACAATCTTCGCTTTGATATTGTCTACATTTTGAGATGTGATTTGATTTTCCAACGCACAAGGGAACAGCATATCTACATCCATCACCAGTACTTCATTTCTATCCATTTCTTTCGTGGCACCAGCAAATCCCTTTACAAATCCATGTTGTTTGGTATAGTCTGTTAACGCTTGAATATCTAGTCCCTTTTCATTGACAATGCAGCCGCTGGCATCAGAAACTGCAACAACCTTTGCACCCATTTGTGTAGTATAGCGGGCAGCATAGCTTCCTACATTTCCAAAACCTTGGATAGCCACAGTAGCCCCATTCAAATCCAATCCTATCTTTTTTGCTGCATCCCTTGCCATGATTGCTACGCCGTAACCGGTAGCCTCAGTTCTTGCTAAAGAACCTCCAAAATCAACAGGCTTACCCGTAATGACACCAGGCTCGTTATATCCTTTCAGCTTACTGAATTCATCTACCATCCAAGACATAATCTGTCCATTGGTATTGACATCTGGTGCTGGAATATCTTTTCTATCTCCTATAATTGGAGCGATGGCGGCTATGTAGCCTCTTGACAATCTCTCCAATTCACCCTTTGATAATGTAGCGGGATCTACGATGATACCACCCTTTCCTCCTCCATAAGGCAATCCAATAACATTGCACTTAAAGGTCATCCATGTGGACAAGGCTTTTACTTCATCTCTGGATACGTCAGGGTGAAAACGAATCCCCCCCTTTGTAGGTCCCGGTGCATCATTATGCTGAGAGCGAAAACCTATAAAAGTTTTTATACTGCCATCATCCATCCTCACAGGAATAGATACTTCCAAGGTCCTTAGAGGGTGTTTCAAAATCTCATATACCGCTGGATCTGCACCAAGTTTATCACAGGCTACCTTCACTTGGTGTTGAGCAATTTCAAAAGGATTTAACGTTTTTTCAGCCATATTCATGACCTCCTTTTAATATATAGGTTGATTTCAAAAAAGAAGTATTCATGCACCATCTAGTATGTCGCAATTCAGTAAGAATATTCCTGCATTTTTGTTAATGTTTTAACTTTGCTAAATTTTTCGAAAATTTAAGCTATTCTACTTTTAGGAAAACAATTTCCTCATTGAAATTTCAATGTTTCTTACTTCACCACAACTCCAAGGTCATTATAACATACTGGTTTTTTTTTGTAAATATACAGGATTAAATAATTTTGAGACTTTTTATAACCACATCTATGGACAGAATATTTAAGGCTGTCATATATTCAACCTCATCCTTGACCTGTTTTTGAAGATTCTTAGTTAAATTATTAACGTTATTTCCGTAGACACATATGATTTCCAATTTTATAATGATTCCATTCCTAGGGTTGATAATATCAATTTTAGATACTTTATAGATTCCAACTACTTTTAGAGCTGCATGATTGGCCAAGTCACTAATCACCTTATTGGATATGGTATATTTCCCTAAATAGCTAAAGGTAGGCCTTACCACAGATTTTTCTGATATGTCCATACTATTGTCCTTTCTTTTACGAAAAATTTTTAAAGGATCAATGAAATATCCTGAAAAGTCCTCCTTAATCTCAAAGGTGGGCACAGGGATGACATGCTTTCCAAACTCTTGACGCTGTTTTTTAGCCATTTTTCGTTCTTCTTCTGTGGATATTTCCTCAATAAACACATACTCCTGGATAGGGCCTATGTGAAGCTGAGATGCAATCTTTTCAACCATTCTATCGGAAGTTCCTAGGATCAAAATACCCTTTGGTTTTCTTTTCTCAATAGCTTCCCGAACTGCCAAACAATGCTCCCCCTGTGAGAACAATGCTCGCTTAACAGCTCCTACGGCTGTGGCTTCTCGCTTTGCAGATCTCCCTGCAACAATCTTGTTTCCATGGATCAACAATCCATCATCTATAATATAATCCAAATTCTTTTCATAAGCTACAGACATAGCCCGATAGCTTTTGCCTGTACCGCTGCTTCCAATTAATGCATATACTTTCATGGAACCTCCTTAAATAGTGCTCTTATTTATATATTATTCTATCATAGAAATAAGGGACTGAAAAACCTATCATATACAATGATAATCATTATATATTAGTGTTTTTGATATAATTTTTTATCCCTCTATATTGTTCGTGATTTTTCATTTTGCTATAATACAATTATCCAAAAAATATAAAACCAAGGAGGATTTACCTATGGCATACGTAATTCAAGATTCTTGTATCAGCTGCGGAGCATGTGAACCTGAGTGTCCTGTTAGCGTAATCAGCGCAGGAGACGACAAGTATGTAATCGATGAGAGCGGATGTATTGACTGTGGCGCTTGTGCCAATGTTTGTCCAGTAGACGCACCTGTACAAGGTTAATTTCATTTCAAAGCAGCAAACAAACAGCAACCCCTGATCAACAATCAGGGGTTTGTTATCTTTTTTAACTCCATATCACGGTGATAGGATAAAGTTGTTTGATTAATTTTGCTGAGAAACTTTAAGATGGTTTTTTCCTCATTTAGCGTTACATCAGAAAGAATGAAGTTCAAAAGTTCTTCCTGTCTATCAAGATTTTTGTCAAGCATTTCTCTTCCTAAGGCTGTGAGTTTTACCATGTGTACCCTTTTGTCTTCTCTGGATTTCTCTTTTTGGACATATCCGTTGAGGATTAGTTTTTGAACAAAGGAGGAGATTAACCCCCGATCAATTTCCATTTCTTCAACCAACTCATAGAGCTTTTTTCGCTCTCCCTCTCCGATTTTCTTCAAAATATAAATATCCAGTAGAGAAAGAGGTTCTCCTTTAATACCAATTTTGAAACCCTTGCGATCATATACCAATACCTTATGAATTAACTTATCCAGTATGTTGTTAATCTCATTGTAATAATTCGCCATGGCAACCACCTATTCTCTGCTATTCCTGTCATTATAACATTATTGAGAATATTTTTCAACAATTAAAGCTTCTTTATAGTAAGGGCTGCTATTTTCTTCATGGCTTAAAGCATATAATTTTCTCTACTCCTAAGGAAACTATCTTTCATGAAGGCCCTTATGCTTGTATTAACCTTCTCTATGGTTTAACAGGTAAGACAGCGTATAAAGGCTTTCACTTAAATGAACATTCTCTAAAATAACCTGTTCTGGAACGGCCAAATCTACAGGAGCAAAATTCCAAATTCCTTGAATATTGCACTGAACCAAGCGATTCGCCACATTTTGCGCTTGTTCCTTAGGCGTACATATCATACCAATGGTGATATTATTCAGTCGTATATACTCCTCCAAATAATCTGCATCTAAAATTTCGATATCTCGAATTTTTAAACCAATGAGCTTTGGATTAATATCAAACATCACCTTTATGGTAAAGCCTGCCTTTTCAAAATTGGTATAGTTGGCAATGGCTTGACCCAAATTACCAGCACCAATGATGATGGTGTTGTAACGTTTATCTAAACCCAGTATTTTTTCAATCTCTTCATAGAGGGCCTCCACATTATAACCATATCCCTGTTGACCAAAACCTCCAAAATTGTTTAAATCTTGACGAATTTGTGAGGCTGTTAGACCCATAATATTACTCAGTTCTTTTGAAGAAATCCGTTTTATATCCTTCTCCAGCAAGTCTCTCAAATATCGATGATATTTAGGTAATCTTCTGATAACAGCCATAGAAATCTTCGTGCTTTCTTTATGCATTGCCCTCTTCTCCTATAAATCTTATATTTTATTAATTTTCAAAATTATATCACTTTGATATAAAAATGTCAATTTTCATCACTTATATAGCTTTCTCCTAATTATCTATTTAATTCCAAGTCTCCTCCATTTTCATTATACACTTTTTTTGGTACAATAAAAGAGCATATTTTCCACATCAAGGAGGCTTTTATGATTGTTCTTTCCTGTAATCACTTAACCAAATCTTTCGGTATTGATACAATTTTAGAGGATATTTCATTTTCCGTCAATGGGCGTGAAAAAATTGGCCTGGTAGGTGTTAATGGTGCCGGCAAAACCACCCTTTTCAGAATTTTGACAGGGCAATACGGTTATGACAAAGGGGAGCTGTTTTTGTCTAAAAGTCTTACCATTGGACATCTGGAGCAAAATGCTCAATTATCTCCTCAGCATAGTATCTTCGATGAAGCCCTTCAAGTTTTTCAGCCTCTAATAGAAATGGAGCAGCAGCTCCGTCGATTAGAGCAGGAAATTGCTCAACTAAGTGAACATGCTGACAGTAAGAGTTTAGACCAATCTATGGAGCTTTATGCCAGAATCTCTGAAGAATTTCAACAAAAGAACGGCTATGGATACCGCAGTGAAATTCGTGGTGTGTTAAGGGGATTAGGTTTTACTGAGGAAGAATTTGAACAGCCCATTATGCAGTTAAGCGGCGGGCAGAAAACAAGAATTAGTCTGGCCAAGCTGCTTCTTACAAAACCGGATATACTCCTGCTGGACGAGCCTACCAACCATCTGGATATTGAAGCTGTAGAATGGCTGGAGGCCTATCTGAGAGCCTATCCTGGAACCATCTTGCTCATCTCCCATGATCGATATTTTATTGATCAGGTTGTAGATAAAATATTTGAGCTAGAAAACAAATCCCTTACCGTATTCCATGGAAACTATTCTTATTATGTTGAAGAAAAGCAGCTGCTCTATGAGCAGCAGTTAAAGGAATATCTAGAGAACCAAAAGGAAATTGAAAGACAAGAGGAAATTATTCGCCGATTTAAACAGCACGGTACAGAAAAATTGGCCAAAAGAGCCCAAAGCAGAGAAAAAAGAATGGCACATATGGAACGCATCTCCAGGCCTACCCTTCTTTATAAACGGGCAAAAATTCGATTTGAACCGAGAATAACCAGCGGTGAAGATGTGCTGAAGATAGATAATTTATCGAAAAGCTTTGAGAATACCCTGCTCTTTGAAAAGGTAGGCTTTGATATTTATAGGGGAGAGCGGGTAGGCCTCATTGGTCCCAACGGCATTGGAAAATCCACCCTGCTAAAAATTCTTCTAAACCGATTGCCCTATGAAGAGGGGCTTATTCAGTTGGGACACAATGTAGTATTGGGATATTATGATCAGGAACAGTCAGATTTGGACCCAGGAGCCACCATCCTAGATGAGATCTGGAAGGAAAATATACATTTTACTCAGACGGAAGTGAGGACACTGTTGGGCTCCTTTCTCTTTAGTGGGGATGATGTTTTAAAGGAGATATCCTCCTTAAGCGGAGGTGAAAAAAGCAGGGTAGCTCTTTTGAAGCTCATGCTCTCAAAGGCGAACTTTTTGCTGATGGATGAGCCTACCAATCATTTAGATATTACCTCCAAGGAAGTCTTGGAAGAGGCCCTCAATCACTACACAGGGACCTTACTCATCATTTCCCATGATCGTTATTTTCTCAATCGTGTGGCGACAAAAATCATTGAACTCTCTCCCCAAGGTGCCAGTCAATACCTTGGGAACTATAAATATTATCAGGAGAAGAAAAGTGAGCTGTTAGAATCAGAAAAGACAGAGGTTGTGCCTCAAAAAACAAAAACACAAATTAAAGATGAGAAAAAGAAAGAAAAGGGAAAACTACAAGAAGAGCGAAAACTTAAAAAAGCTCGAGAGACCATTGAGGAACAAATTGCAGGAATAGAGGAAAAAATTAAAGAATTGGAAAATCAAATGTGCTTAGAAGAAGTCTATTCCAATCCAAGCCTTAGCAAAGAAATCCATGAAGAAAGCAGTAAACTGAAAAATCAGTTGGAATCCCTTTATGAACAATGGGAAGAATACGTGGATTAGGGCTATGTATAATTATTTGAATTCTTGTCACAATATTCAACAACATCTAGATTATCTTTATTGAATATAGATACCAACTAGCAGTTTGTACAATGTGCAACCCGATTTGTCACATCCATCTACTAATACACGCATTCCATTTGTCAAAGAAAGGAGATTGCTTTATGTCTCATAACATTATTAAGGAAGCCAAGCGTTGTTATCAATGCAAATCTCCTCAATGTAGAAAAGGCTGCCCTATTGCCACCGATATCCCTGGTTTCATAGGAGATTTTCTAGAAGGAAATATCGAAGAAGCTGGTAAGAAGATATTTGAAAATAATCCACTGTCCATTATTTGCTCCATGGTCTGCCCCCATGAGAAACAGTGTGAGGGCCATTGCATTCGTACAAAAAAAGATGAAGCTGTAAAAATCAGCTCCATTGAAAACTATATTTCCCATTATTTTCTCAATCGCACCAATCCAGAAAAATCCGTCCTTGATCAGGGCAGAATTGCTGTTATTGGCTCAGGACCGGCTGGTTTAACCGCTGCCTTTTATCTGGTAGCCAAGGGCTATAAAATCACATTATTTGAAGCCCAAGATAAAATCGGAGGCTTTCTTAGATATGGAATACCAGAATTCAGACTTTCGAAATCAATTCTAGATCAAATTGCCGACCGCTTGATCAGCCTGGGTGTAAAAATCAGACCCAATACCTTAATGGGACCTGTAATTACCATTGATACCCTTTTCGAAGATGGTTACGAGGCCGTCTTTATCGCCACTGGCGTTTGGCGCCCCAATGTTCTCCGCATCAAAGGAGAGAGCCTGGGCCATGTTCACTATGCCATTGACTATCTCCGAAGTCCTCAGGTTTATCATTTGGGAAACCAGGTTTCTGTTATAGGCGGAGGCAACTCTGCCATGGACGTTGCACGGACCGCGCTTCGAAGTGGTGCTCGAGATGTGCAGATCCTATACCGACGGGATCGGGAAAGCATGCCTGCCCGAGATCCAGAGGTAGAGATGGCTGAAATCGATGGCGTTAAATTCAAATTTTTCACCTCTCCCATAGAAATATTAGAAGATGGGGTGAAGTGTGTGAAAACCCAATTGTCAGATGAAGGAAATATTGAAATCATACCAGGATCAGAATTTATCATCCCAGCGGATTCTGTTATCATCGCTGCCAGTCAAGGTCCTCGAAAAAATATTGTCTCCACCACAGAAGGTATTCAGATTAACGACCGCGGCCTGCTGATTACAAATCCCCAGGGCATGACTACTAGAGAAGGCGTCTTCGCATCAGGAGATGTGGTGACCGGCGCCAAAAATGTAGTAGAAGCTGTAAAAATGGCTCGAGATGTGGCTGCCAACATTGCAGATTACGTCGAAAAAAAAAGAGCGAAAATAGATGTATAGAAGAATAGGAATATGTTAAACTTAAGGAAGTAAATTGAAAACAAGGCTTTTTCCAAAAACTTTATGGGATAAGCCTATGTTTTCAGTATAGTATTTTAAAAGGATCTATGGTAAAATAGACACGTTATAAACCACAAGGTGGTTAATGATAATAATTTCAAGGAGGTTTATACATATGGTGTTTGAAAAAATAAAGCAAATTATTATTGAGCAATTGGGATTAGACGAGGATCTTGAAGTCGGCATGGAGAGTTCTTTAATGAAGGACTTGGAAGCAGATTCCTTAGATGCAGTAGAAATTATAATGGCTATTGAAGATGAATTTGATGTAGAAATTCCCGATGAAGATGCAGAAGGCTTCAAAAACATTGGTGACATCGTACGTTATGTAGAAGAAAAAATGTAGTTTGGTATACCAAACTACATTTTTTATTGGCGGAACGCATAAGATGCGTTCCCTACGTCTAGGGGTTTGGTTCGATGTATGCCCTATCCTCTCATAGTCTTCTTCATCACGGATAATATATCATGGCAGGACTTCTGTCAAATTCCTCGTGGGTTGGGCGGAACGCATAGGATGCGTTCCCTACGTCTAGGGCTTTGGTTCGATGTATGCCCTATCCTCTCATAGTCTTCTTCATCACGGATAATATA
>JBFNEZ010000166.1:0-8517 GCA_040797825.1 Thermotaleaceae bacterium
AATAAGTTTAGAGGAGGTTCGGCAATGAAGGAAGAACAATTTAATTTAATTAAGGATCAATTGATAAAACTGACTAATCTTGATGGAAGCTTTTATCAAAACAAACTACAGTACATCGATATAAATGGAATCAAAAATAAGAAGGATTTTGAAAAGATACCATTTACAAATAAGGATGAATTAAGAGAACTTTATCCACTAGGCCTTCAGGCAGTATCTGATGAAGAAATTGTTCGAATCCACTCTTCTTCAGGAACAACAGGACTTCCTATTATTATTCCTTATACGCAAAAGGATATTGATGATTGGGCAGATATGTTTAAACGCTGTTATGAAATAGCTGGCTTAACAAAGCTAGATCGTGTACATATAACACCGGGATACGGACTATGGACTGCAGGTATTGGATTCCAAAATGGTGCTGAGAGCTTAGGTGCAATGGTAATTCCTATGGGGCCAGGAAATACAGAAAAACAATTAAAAATGATGATTGATATGAAGAGTACGGTTTTATGTGGCACGTCATCTTATGCATTACTGCTAACAGAAGAAATAGAAAAGCGAGGCATAAGAGATAAAATCCATTTGAGAAAGGCGATTATTGGATCTGAACGATGGGGAACAAAGATGCGCAAACGCATTGCAGAAGAGCTGGGAGCGAAACTGTATGACATTTATGGATTAACAGAAATTTACGGACCTGGAGTTGCCATGAGCTGCGATTACGAATCGGGTATGCACTATTGGGATGATTATGTATATTTTGAAATAATTAATCCGAGAACAGGAGAAGTGCTGCCGGAAGGAGAAATAGGTGAACTAGTAATAACTACTTTGCATAAGGAAGGTGCGCCACTGATCCGCTATCGAACCCATGATCTAACACGATTTATACCTGGACAATGTGAATGTGGTTGTACATATCCTCGAATAGATACATTAATTGGTCGTACTGATGACATGGTAAAGGTAAAGGGCGTAAATATATATCCAGGGCAAATTGACTCTTTGCTTTATGAAGTGGAGGGAGCTAGTAGTGAGTATCAAATCATGATTGATCACTTACAGGGAAGGGATATTATGACTTTATTTGTAGAAACAAATCCTTCTATTGAAAAGAAAGAATTTGAACATAATTTAAAAAATTATTTTAAGTCTAGAATTGGGATTTCTATTATACCAAAGGCAGTTCGTATTGGCGATCTACCCCGGAGTGAAAAGAAATCTACCAGAATTTTTGATAATAGATATTAGAAAATTAATTATACGAATTAAAATAAAAGACAGACTAGCTAATTTAGTAGTATATCTCTTTCCATATATTATTCAAAGTCACTTCAATCCAGTCACCTTTATTTGCCCTTAAAATAAGAGGTTTAGGTGATTTATTGCCCCTTATGACTAAAGGTTCCACCTTTATCACATCAACCGGCAATAACTAAGAAGATATTGTAATTTTAACATAAAAATATGGTACGATATAATAGGAGTGGAAATAAATGGGTAATATATTTTGCATTATAAAAATATTCAATGTTCCTTCGCCGTGTAAGAATAATAATGAGACAAAGTCAATGCAGTAAACGGAGAGGAATATTTAGGGATAGGAGTGGTGATATGAACGATGTGTATGGAAGAGACACTAAAGATTATTATTTGTCGCGGCGCTTGCTTCAAGAACTCGAGAAAATACTAGACTATCCTTTGACAGTAATAGAGGCACCTTCGGGCGCTGGAAAAACCACCGCTGTCAGAGAATATCTTAAAGAATACATTCCTCAGTCAGTCAATGAATACTGGTATACGGCCATAGGCGAAACGCCTGCCCGGGTATGGGAATACATATATGATGCGTTCTATCCGTTTGACAGTGAAACGGCCGAAGCGTTGAAGTATTTAGGGACTCCTGCCAGAGAAACCCTTGGAGATATTGCTCGGTTGCTGAAGAGTTGCCGATGCGAAGCTCCGACTGTTTTGGTCATCGATAATTATCAGCTTATCCAAAGTGATATTCAGAGAGAAATCATCAGCGCATTATCCTATAATGGTAGCTCCAATCTCCATATAGTGATCATTACTCAGGAATTGGATTTGCCTGCTCCTGGTAGCACCTATAACAGCAGAATCTTGACCATTGGAAAGGATACGTTGTTTTTTACGGCAAGGGAAGCGGAAAATTATTTCAGGCATATAGGACTGCGCATTTCAGAGGAGGAACTAAAGAATGTCATGGTCTCCACAGAAGGTTGGATTGCGGCCTTATGTCTGCAAGTGATTCATTATCGTACCACAGGCAACTTCGATAATGCTGCAAAAATTACATTGCTAGTTAAAACCGCTATATGGGATCATTTAAGTGATGATGAAAAATACTTTTTGCTGGCTGCGTCCCTATTAGATAGTTTTACTATGTCTCAAGCATGTATCCTGTTGGATGTGACCGAGATTGCAGTCTATGCCAAGACGCTTTTGGAAAGAAGCAGTTTTATTCGCTATCATAAAAATACAGGTCAATATATTATACACAGTTTGCTAAATGATCTTCTTCAATATGAATTTGAAAATTTATCTGAACAAGCTAAAAAGCAATTATGGCAAAGGGCAGGAAAAGCCTGTGCTCAGCAGGGACAAAATTTTAAAGCTGCTAATTTTTTTGCCTTAACTGAAGATTTTGAAGCCTTGCTTTCTTTGCCCATTAAGGGTAATGATTTAACCGGGCATATTGAAGCAGACTTGAGCAGCTTTTTTACTAGTGTATTGGGTTCTTGTCCCATGAAAACCCTGCGACGCTATCCCATTCGCCTGCTAGTGTTTGCCTTTCACCTGTTTTTGGTGGGAGATTACAGTGGTTTTAGTCGCCTTTGCAACATTGTTGGGGATTTGTTACAAAGTCGCGCAACATCTGGTCTTGAATTGGAAGAGCTAAAGCGGATTCAAGGGGAGTTTTCCTTGCTCATGTCCTTTACAAAGTTTAACGACATTGAGAAGATGAGTGAAGGGCACAAGATCGCATGGATACTTTTGGGTGGACCGACAACGCTGTTTAACTGGGAGGATTCATGGACATTCCGTCAACCCTCAGTGATGTATTTATTCTGGAGCAAAAGTGGCGAGCTTAGTCATACCCTCGATCTCATGAATGAATGCATGCCAATTTACACAAAGCTGACCATGGGGCATGGTATGGCAGCAGAATATGCCATGCATGCCGAGGCACTGCTAATGGCTGGGGACGATACCACCGCAGAGCCCCTTTGTCACAAGGCTCTTTTTTTAGCGTCCGCAAAAAAACAAAACAGCATTTGTTATGCCACGGAGTTAATCCTTGCTCGAATAGCTCTCTTAAGGGGGAATATCGAGGATTATAAAGCTGTATTAGACAGTATGGAAAACCGTATTTATGCGGGAATCAAATACGATGGCAGAGCCACGGCAGAGCTTTGTAAGGCCTTTTTGGATACCACGCTGGGAAATATAAGCGAGCTTGCAAGTTGGGTTTTTGACCCAGACAATATGTGGCAAAAGCTGTTTAAGGTCGCGATTCCCTATGGTCAGATGATTTATATCAAAACTCTTCTTTTGGAAGGTGAAAATGCCGCTGTATTGGGGATTTCCGATGCGCTTTTACCAGTGGTGGAAGAGCTTCATTTTGTTTTGCCTCAAGTCTATCTTTTGATTTATGCCGCCATCGCTCAAAACAGGCAAGGGGGGAGGGAAAGGGCTCTGGAGAATCTTTGTCAAGCTTTATTTCTGGCCCTACCAGATAAGGTATATCTGCCCTTTGCCGAACAAGAGGAACTCCTGCCACTCCTAAAACAGGCAGTACAAATAACAGGAAATAAGGCATGCATGGATGAGGTCCTTACTCTTTGCCGCAGGCAAGCAAATGGCATGAAATTGATAAAAGATGCCCTAGTCCTTACGCCCAGGCTTACCGTAAGGGAGTGTGATACTGCATTGCTGGCGCAAAAAGGGCTTAATAATAAAGAAATCGCCGAGATGATGTTTGTTTCGGAAGCTACGGTCAAATTCCATTTAAAGAGCATTTATAAGAAGCTTGGAATACGTTCACGAGTCCAATTAAATGATTATAACTTGAAAAGATGAAATATTCACCCTAAAACTACCCGGTGGGTAATATACAAAGACAAAACGCTGTTGTACAATTTAAATTGTAAAAACAGCGTTCTTTTATTATATAAAACATACTGACGAGAACAAACGAATAAGCTTATAAGAGGACACAAGCATAGACCTAAAGGAGGTTTAAACGCTGGTGGTTGAAGATTGAATCGGTAATATCTATGAAAAAGATAAGGGGGTATTGATAATGAAGAAAGTAATAGCATTTTGCATGGTTGTCTTTATGGTGTTTACATTGTGTGCATGCAAACCAAAGGGTGATGAGCAGAAAGATAAACAAGATATAAACGAGTCTTCCGATGGGCGAGGTGATGTGTTCGATGATTACAAAATTCCGGAAGGGGCTGATGAAATTAGGCAAGGGGTCTTCTACTATGAGATTTACGAACTTTCTGGCGATCCAGGCGACGGTCTTACGCCAAGGGAAGGGGCAGGGCTGGTAGATGAACTGTTGGCCTCTACAGGGCTTTACAGCGGAGATAGGATTTCCGTCGATGAGTGCATCTATATTTCTTTTGACGATTTAATGATTATTGATTCTGCTATGGGACGGGAATGTTACATTTATAGTGTTGGTCTTGGTACCGCTGAAGGTGGGCTTATGGGTGACGGTTATCAGGTGATATACCGGGTTTCAGTAGACTACAGCGGCAATAAAACGGCATCGATTTATGAGGATTTCAGTGATACCATTCTAGAAGACGGTCGTGGCGACGTTATTTCGAAGGACAACACTCACACTGACAATACTTCGAAGGATGACGGTCGTGGTGATGTCCTTTCCCAGGATGATGGAAAGGGTGACCTTATTCCAGATGGTCCCAACTGGTGGGGTATGTATGTAGGAGATGAATTTTCCATTGAGATTACTAAATTCAACGGCAGCAGCTTTTGGTTTGATATCTATTTGCTCCGAAATGGCAGTACAGTAATGAGCGGCACTGCGACTTTATACCCAGATGATGAATACATGGCGGAATATGGTGAAATTTCCTTTAGCCTCTATAAAGATTACAGCGCCATCGATTTCTTTGCGCCTGAAAGTTCGGATTGGGCTCATATGCGTGGCCAATACAAGTTTATAGAATAAATTTCTTTTGCATAGGCGCAAAGAACAGGAGGGGCAGCATGCCATTATGGCTGATTATTTTCCTAATTCTCGTTTGTTTGGCGAGTGAAATGTTATTGTTTTTCACTAGAAGGAAAATCGGAAAAACAAACCAGGTAATAATGGGGCTCATACTGATGGTAATTCTTGTGGGAGGTCTGTTGTATTTAACAGCTTCTCTACTGCTCCTGTACAGTATTGATTAAAGTATGAAGAGAGCAGCGAAGTAAAGGCAAATACGAGTTGATAGCAGATAGTTCGAGTAATTTAAGAAGGTGATAAAGGATGAAGTTCATAAGAAAAATCATGGGTTTTGAATGTCGGTATTCCTGGGTAAAATGGCTGCGTATGGGCTTTGCTGCTGCCGCACTATTAATGGCACTTATATTCTATTATAATTTTGGGGGATTTGCTATCGACGATGGCATAGGCGGCCTAATCATTTCAGTAATAATGTTTGGTGTTTTTTTTGCACCAATTTTATTAGTCATAATGGTGGTCTCGGTGCTGATTGGCGCAGTTGTTGGTGGGGTGAGCAGCGGAAGAAAGCAACATAAGAGCCTCAAAGAATCCGAAGCCACAGGTTCCACCGAATTTTTGGAACTTGATAGGGCGAGGATTAAAGTGCAAATAGCAAGTTTTTTATATTTCCTCGCGATCGGGGTGGCAGTGCTGATTGGTATCGCTGTGCACGTTTATGCGGAAACTGGATTGGTAGTAATATATGTTATCGTCGCAATAATTGTTTTTTTCAAGATAGGGATTTTGGTATTAAAAGCGTCGAGTCGTTATAGAGATTCATTTAAAGATGAGATTGTAAAGAAAAGACTAGAAGAGGTTTTTAAACAGGTGGACTTTCGCCCTAATGAAAAAATTGATGAAAGCAACATAGAGGAGAGCCAGTTGTTCACCTCCTATGACAGATATAATGGCAACGACTATCTTTCTGCCAGTTGTCAAAACAAACGCTTTATCCAATCAGATGTTCATCTTGAAGAAGAGTACGAAGCTACCTATACAGATGACGATGGAAATACCCAAACTGTAACGAGATACAGAACGGTATTTCGTGGACGGCTTATGATATTCGATTATGACGCTATTTCAAATGAGCCTGTTATGGTTTATAGTAAGTCTGGCAGTGGGTATCCATTTGGCAAAGGGATACAAACAGAGCTGGATGCTTTTAATAGAAAGTTTCATGTAGTATCAAAAGATTCTCTTGGGGCGTTGCGTATTCTGACTCCACAGGTAATCGAAGCCATCATGCTTGCCGGCGAAAAAATCAATTTTCCAATATCTCTGTCATTCATAAATGACAAGATTTATGTGGCGGTGGCAATGGGGGACTCCTTTGAGGCAGCAATCGTGGGGGATTCAACTCTTTCAGAACTACGAGAGCGTGTAGAGTACCAAATTCAAATCATGGTTGATTTAATGGAAATATTGTACTTCAAAGATTGAAAGGAGTAGATGAATGAAAAGTGAAAATTTTGAACAGCCTAGCAATTCCGAGCTTGAGACGAAACTCTATGAGCTGAAAACGAAAAAAAAGCGAATGGGTCTTATTGCCCTTTTGTGTTTGATTGCTGTGATTGTTTTTTTGCTTATGGCAGAAGTGATTCTATTTATTTTTGCCCTATTGGGGGTCATTGTCTTTGGAATGAAAAGCATGGGAGCAAATAGAGAAATAAAACAGATTGTAAAGATTAATACTGTGGAAGAGGTAATAAAGGAGGTTTTTGATGACTGCATCTACAATCCCTACGGGAGTGTTGACAGGACGCGGATTAGGGATAGCGGACTCATTGACGACTGGGATTCGGGGGGGGATAGCTATGATACTGAAACCCACTTCAAATTCGTCGGCAACGATTATATTAGTGGAAAATATAAGGGGCACCAAATTGAGCTTTGTGATGTAAATGTTACGAAAATTACAAAAAAAATTGAGGTAGATGAAGAAGGGAAAAGAGAGGAAAGAGAAGAGCAGGAAAACAGTTTTAAAGGGATATGGATGACCTGTAAATTAGAGAAATTCCTGCCAGCAGAAGTGCGAATTCGTGAAAAGAAAGAACGGGCTCTCCTTTTTAAAAATATTGTAGGAAAGTACACTTGGGTCAAAAGCGATGTAGAGACAGAAAACCATGCCTTTAATGAACAGTTTCAAATCCTTACCAACGACGTTCATTACACTTTCTATGTATTGACTCCCCACTTTATGGAGCGTATTTTATCTGTGGATAAGAAGTCTGGTGGCCAGACATTGCTTTGTTTTAGAGGGGAATGGGTTCATATTGCTGTACATAGCGGCAAGGATTTCTTCGAAATTAAGAAAGGTTCTGAAATCAAGGATATTCAAGCATTAAGGCTTCGAATTCAAAATGAGATTACATATTTTACAGATATTTTGGATGAACTGTTTCATAACGAGCAACTTTTTTCGTGAGGTAGGTATCAAAAAAAGAAATGAGGTATGAATATGCCATTTTTAATTGGAATTTTAGTAGTTGCTGTTATTGTTGTTATATGGATTATAAGCACGTCAAACCGCTTCAAGATTCTTTTGGTAAAGATCAGCGAATCGAGTTCAGGGATTGACGTGGCACTCACAAAGCGTTATGATACGCTGACCAAAACCATGGATGTTGTAAGGGCGTACGCTAAACACGAGACTGAAACTTTTGAGAAAGTGATTAAGCTTCGCGCTGGAATGAGCATGGCGGAGAAAAATGAAGCCAATCACTCTATGGATGAGGTGGCTCACCGGATCAACTTAGTTGCAGAAAACTACCCCGAGCTTCGTTCATCCGAGAACTTTAAGCAGCTTCAGGCAGCGATTATGGATGCAGAAGACCATTTGCAGGCCGCACGTCGAGTATATAATATGAACGTATCTGCATTTAATCAAAAAATGCTAGTATTTCCCGATAGTATCATTGCAAACGTAGCTCACTACACGCCAAGGGAGTTTTTTGAGGCAGATGAAATCAAGCAGATGGATGTAAAGATCGATCTTTAATAGTTAAAAACAGAACATAAAAATGGCGACCATAAAGGCCGCCATTTTTATGTAATAAGATTTTTTATGTGCCAATGGCGACAGATACTTAAAAGTAAAATACTATCTAGCTGTAAATCTTTGGATCAAGCTGAATGTGGGCATGGGTATCCTTAATTAATAGGGTATCATTTTAAAAACTAAAATGATACCTTATTAATTTATGGTGGGATATATGATAAGATATAACAGAAAGAAGTTGAGG
>JBFNEZ010000167.1:0-8489 GCA_040797825.1 Thermotaleaceae bacterium
ACCTGTGGCTAACTAATTTGCATTATATAATTTGATTGCATTAGGTAGACTCGAGAAAGATTTTTATCAATACATATTTATTGATAATATTTGAAAGAATCGATATATCGATTTGCCTCATTGAGTTAGCTTATGCTAACCAAATGGCTACTGATATAATGCTCAAAATCATTTCATAATAACGGATTTTGCAGGGAGGCGATTAATTGGAAAATTATTTAATCTTACATTGTGCACCGACACTTGCAGGTATTAAAACAGCAAATTTATTTAGCTATACCTTTACATCCCAGTCTGAGCTTATGAATTCTCTGCTTTTAGTAAATGAGAAACTAAATTCAAAAGGAGTATATGCAGAAATCTTACGTATACGAAATAGCAACGCACTTATTCTTGTATACCGGAAATCTTTATTGAATTCTGACTTCAGTAGAAAAGGGGTAAAAGATTTTTTAAGACTCTGTGGGTATGACGGAAACTTAATAGATAACTTTATTCAGCGGTTAAAGGTCAGATTTGATTGCAGCAGAGGTTTTCCCCATGAAATTGGTTTGTTTCTCGGATATCCGCTGCAGGATGTAATTGGGTTTATAGAAAATGAAGGAAAAAACAGCAAATGTGCAGGATGCTGGAAGGTATATACCAATGAATATGAGGCTGTAAGGATTTTTGCAAAATATCGAAAATGCAAAAATGTTTATACAAAATTATTCTTTCAAGGTAGATCAATAGAGGGGCTTACCATAGCTGCTTAATGATAAAAAACAAAAAGAGAAAGAGGGAATTATTAATGAAAAAGATAGCAGTTGTTTATTGGAGTGGCACAGGAAATACTGAGGCAATGGCAAGGGCGGTTACTGAAGGTGTGAAATTAGCAGGAGCAGAAGCTGTCTTGTATACAGCATCTGAGTTCTCTGCAGACTTGATGGATGGCTTTGATGGAATAGCTTTTGGATGCCCTTCAATGGGGGCAGAGGTTTTAGAAGAAGATGAGTTTGAACCCATGTTTTCATCCTGCGAAAGCAAACTTAATGGCAAAAAAATTGCACTATTTGGATCCTATGATTGGGGCGATGGTGAATGGATGAGGAATTGGGAAAAAGACTGCCAGGATAAGGGAGCTTTAATAGTTAGCCCTAGTGTTATATGTAATCTGGAACCTGATGATGAAGCGGTTGAATCTTGTAAAGCTTTAGGAAAGGAATTAGCTGCTGATTAAAGATATTTTGAACATGAAAATGAAAGGGATGATTTTATGGATAAATTGCCACGCAAAACTGGTATGGCGCGGCTTATGCAATTAGCTACCACAAAAAAGCCAATGGTAATAGCATCAGTAATTTTATCATCAATGGCATCAATTGCTAGTTTTATTCCCCATATTGCAATATACATAATTATACGAGAGATATTGGGAGAATTGCCTGACCTTTCCACCTTGGACAGTGGGAGGCTAATTCAATACGGTTGGATTGCTTTCGGAGGAGTTGTCAGTAATATTGTACTCTATTTTGGTGCCCTTACCTTTTCACATCTTGCTGCCTTTGGTACCTTGTATGAGTTAAAAGTAAATTTTGCATCTCATTTAGCAAAGGTGCCATTGGGTTTTCATGTAATGATTGGCAGCGGAAAATTGCGCAAGATTATGGACGAAAATATTGAAAAAATAGAGGAATTTATTGCACATCAACTTCCGGATATTGTTGCTTCATTTGTTGCGCCAGTTGTAATGATTATCATTTTATTGTCTGTGGATTGGCGTTTTGGGATTGCGGCAATGGTGGGGGTTATTATTGCTTTTTTCATTCAAATATCCGTATACGGGAATGAGGGTTCTAAGGCAATGATGGCTAAGTATCAATCATCTATTGAGGAAATGAATAATGCATCGGTAGAATATATAAGAGGGATTTCGGTAGTTAAAGCTTTTCGGCAGACAGTATATTCTTTTCGCCGTCTACATAGTACAATTAAAGCGTATACAGCTATGGTAATTCCATATACTCTAAGCTGGGAAAACTCTTTTTCAGCTTTTACTACTCTTATTAACAATATATATCTGTTTGTTGTGCCAGTGGGCATATTTGTCGGTATGAATACTGTAAATTATTCAGATTTTGCATCTACATTCTTGTTCTATCTTCTCTTCGTACCATCTATAGCATCCATACTTATGAAAATAATGTATGTCAATGGAAATAGTATGCGCATTATCAATGGTGTTGAAGCAATGGATGCGCTTCTTGACGAACCAGAATTACCTCAACCAGTACAGCCAAAAACGGTAAAGAGCTATGAAGTGGAATTTAAAGATGTATCTTTTTCTTATGATAAATCAAAGGAAACAAAGGCATTGAAGAGTGTATCATTTACAGCAAGGCAAGGTGAAATTACAGCCATCGTAGGTCCTTCAGGGGGAGGCAAAAGTACTATTGCTCATTTGATACCTCGTTTTTTTGACGTAAACGGAGGTCAAATACTTCTTGGGGGTGTTGATGTTCGTCATATGCGTACTGAATACCTGATGAGTAAAGTGAGCTTTGTTTTTCAAGATGTGTTCCTGTTTAAACAAAGTGTTATAGATAATATCCGCATTGGTAATCCAAAAGCTTCTGACAAACAGATTTTTGAGGCCGCAAAGGCTGCTCAATGCAATGATTTTATTGAGAAGCTGCCCAATGGATATGATACTGTCATAGGTACGAGGGGTGTACATCTTTCAGGAGGGGAAAGACAGCGTATAGCTATTGCTCGTGCTATAGTAAAGGATGCACCTATTGTTGTTTTAGACGAAGCCACGGCTTTTTCCGACCCTGAAAATGAGCATTTAATTCAAAAAGCATTTGAGACTTTGATGAAAAATAAGACTGTCATTATGATTGCCCATCGTCTATCTACAGTACAGGGCGCAGATAAAATAGTTGTTGTAGATGATGGTAGAATCATTGAGCAAGGGACTCACAATGAGTTGATTTCAGCTCAGGGAAAATACAGTGATATGTGGAAGGTTTATACCGCAACCGCTAGCTGGAGCATGGCTAAAAAAGAGGGAGGTGTATCTCATGCCTAGGCTACAGAGAGCACTTATGCTTACAGACAAAGGTTATAAGGATTTGATAAAGGCAATTGCAGCGTGTACTCTAACTAATTTTTCTTTAATGTTACCTTTTGGCATAGTGATAAAAATGATTCTGGAGATTATAAAACCGTTTACAGGAGAAATCATTTCATGGAATAAAATGTGGCTGCTTTTTGGTGCAGGAATCATCGCAGCTATAATAGTATTTTTCTGTAATAAGTTTGATTATAAAAAAACCTATGTTGTTTCATATATGGAGAGCGAAAATGCACGGATATCCATAGCTGAGCATATTCGGAAGCTGCCCATGAGTGTTTTTAACTCAAAAGACCTTTCGGAGCTTACAACAAACATTATGGGAGATGTGGCAACTAGCGAGCATGTGCTTAGTCATGTTGTGCCTCAATTAATTGCAAATTTTATTTCCATTACAGTTATTTGTGTGTTATTGGCAGCCTTTGACTGGCGTATGGCTTTAGCTATATTTATTACAGTTCCGATTGCTTTTGGTATCATCGTTTTCAGTCGTAAAATTTACAGCCGTCTTCATAATAAACATGCATATGCAAAGTTAGCAGCATCTGGGCAAGTACAGGAATATATAGAGGGAATTAAGGTTATTCGAGCTTGCAACATGGATGGTGAAAAATTTAATGCTTTAGATAATGCTCTGCGTGAGATGAAACGTATGGCTATTGCTATGGAGTTTGGGACTGGTGTTTTTGTTACAGGTTCACAAACCCTATTACAGGCAGGGATTGGATTTACGGTTTTCACTGGTACGGTATTGTTGACTAGAGGGCAGATTGAGCTAGTATCAATGCTGATGTTTTTACTTATAGTAATAAGAATTTACGGCCCGTTGCTTGTTGAATTGACATTGCTTCCTGAATTGTTATATCACCAGATTGCAGTAAAACGCATGCGTGATTTAATGGCAATAGAGCCTATGGAGGGAGATGCAGAAAAACTGCTCCAAAATACTGATATTCAGCTTGAGAATGTGAGCTTTCACTATAATGAGGATGGAGAAGAAGTTATTAGTGATATGTCAGTTTCCATTCCTATGGGCAGCATTACGGCACTTGTTGGTCCTAGTGGTAGTGGTAAAAGCACTGTGTCTCGTTTGATTGCACGTTTCTGGGATGTAAATAAAGGGAAAATTACCATTGGGGGGGTAGATATAAAGACTCTTGACCCTGAGCATCTGATGAGTTATATGTCATTTGTTTTTCAGGATGTGGTGCTTTTCAATGACACCATATATAACAACATACGTATTGGAAATATGGATGCCTCTAAAGAAGAAGTTATAGCGGCAGCAAAAGCAGCCTGCTGTGATGAATTTATAGAAAAGCTTCCTGGTGGTTATGAAACGATGCTTGGAGAAAATGGAAGCACTTTATCTGGTGGTGAAAGGCAACGTATTTCAATTGCTCGTGCATTACTGAAGGATGCACCTATCGTTTTATTAGATGAAGCTACGGCTTCTCTAGATCCAGAAAATGAAGTGTTGATACAGAAAGCAATTTCGACTTTGATTAAAGGAAAAACAGTCGTTGTCATTGCTCATAGATTGCGAACAATTATGGATGTGGATAAGATTATTGTATTGGATAATGGCAGACTTGTGGAAGAGGGAACAAGTAGAGAGCTGCTTGCCAAAGATGGTTTATTTGCAAGACTATATAAGATACAACAGGAAAGTCTTGGATGGACAGCAAAGAATATAAGTAAAGCATAAATAATAAGCAGTGGAATTTTCCACTGCTTATTTAAATCATATCATTCCATTTATTAAGTAGTAGGGTTTTATTATACATTGATTTATGAATCAGGACATTATCATAAATCAGTCAAAAAACTAGTCATCTAAAAATCTAAAAGAAAAAATAAGACAGGCTTGACAATATATATTTATCATGTTATTATAAAGAACATCAAAACTTAATAAAAAATCCTCATCCTTTGGGTGAGGTAGAGGCGCGATTTCTATAAGTAACTATATTGAGGCCGGAAGCCATAGAAGTATAGCGAAAGGAGCCATCGCCGAAGTGTCAGAAACCAAAATCTGATGCTGGGACTATATCAAATAGGTATAGGACTGTCATCATAGTATTAGCTCGGTACTTTGATGTTGTGCTATCTCACAATGAGCAAGAAAGGAGAGAGGATTGTCTTTAGCTTTGCTATACGCATACAAGCACCTGACAATACTGTTAGGTGTATTATTTTTGTCAAAAAAAAGGTTTTGATATACTAAATATGGAAGTAATTATTTAAAATAAGGAGAGATTATTAATGAGAAAAAGATTATCTATTTTATTAATATTAACGATGTTAGCAGTAGCAGCACTTACTGGATGTTCAACACCTAAAGCAGAAGTTCCGGCAAATTCAGAAGTAGCTACTCCTTCAGGCAAAGATACTTTAGTAGTTGGATTAGAAGCAGGATATGCACCTTTTAACTGGACACAAATGGATGATTCAAATGGTGGAGTACCAATTCAAGGGGCTACAGAATATGCAGGTGGATATGATGTAGAAATTGCTAAGAGAATAGCAGAAGGATTAGGTAAAGAATTAGTAATTGTAAAAACTGAATGGGATGGACTACTTCCAGCTCTACAATCAGGCGTGATAGATGCAATAATAGCTGGGATGTCTCCAACTCCGGAAAGATTAGAGGAAATAGACTTTTCAGACTTTTACTATACTTCAGACCTCGTAATGGTAGTTAAAAACGGTGGCGGATATGAAAATGCAACATCAATTCAAGACTTTAGTGGTGCAAAAGTAACAGGACAGTTGAATACTTCTCACTATAAAGTTATAGACCAGATAGATGGAGTTGCAAAAGAACCTGCATTTGATAACTTTACAGCTATGAGAGTTGCCCTAGAGTCAGGAATGATAGATGCTTATGTTTCAGAAAGACCTGAAGGCATAAGTGCTTCAGCTGCAAATGAAAACTTTATAATGGTTGATTTTGAAGAGGGTAAAGGATTTGAAGCATCTGTTGAAGATTCAGCAGTTTCAGTTGGACTTCAAAAGGGAAGTGAACTTACAGAAAAAATCAATGAGATATTAGCAGGAATATCAGAGGAACAACGTCAACAAATAATGAATGATGCAGTATTAAATCAACCAGCTGCAAATTAATGAAAGCTATGGACCGAGTGCTTAAGCATTCGGTCTCATGATGATAAAGAGGAGTGAAATTATGTTATTTGAAGAGCTTGTAAAGATACTTATCAAGTATTGGCCAATGTTTTTGCGTGGGGCATGGGTTACATTATATATATCAATAATTGGAACTATAATAGGGTCAATAATTGGGCTGTTAGTAGGAGTGGTTAGAAGCTTTCCTGTTCCAGAGAAAGGGGCTAAGAGACTTCTTGTGAAGATAATTAATGGTATATTGTCAGCTTATGTAGAATTCTTCAGAGGGACTCCTATGATAGTACAATCTATGGTAATTTATTATGGAACTGCACAAGCGTTGGGATTTCAAATGAACAGAATTTTAGCGGCTATCTTTATCGTTTCAATTAACACAGGGGCATATATGTCTGAAATAGTTCGTGGTGGAATTGTATCCATTGATAAAGGTCAATTTGAGGCAGCTCAGGCAATTGGGATGACTCATATACAAACTATGTTTAATGTAGTGCTGCCGCAGGTAATTAGGAATATCCTACCAGCAACAGGTAATGAGTTTGTTATAAATATAAAAGATACATCTGTACTAAATGTAATATCTGTATCTGAATTATTCTTTCAGACCAAGTCTATTGCAGGTGCTACGTTTAAATTCTATGAACCATATCTTATTACAAGTATTATATATTTAGTTATGACAATTACTATAACAAGAATTCTACGTTCCATTGAAAGAAAGATGGATGGACCAGCTAATTTTATAATGGCAGGAAATCAAATGCAAGTAGACAGACCTGAGGATATTGAACGTAAGAGAAGAAATAAGGATAGATTTTAGGATTAGGAGGAGAAAAGATGGAAAAAGTAATCGATATACAACATTTAACAAAATCCTTTGGAAGTCATGAAGTATTAAAGGATATAGACTTCTCAGTTAACAAGGGAGAAGTAGTCTGCATTATCGGTTCCTCCGGATCTGGTAAGTCTACCCTGCTTCGATGTGTAAATCTCTTAGAAAAACCCACTAGTGGAGCAATTATATATAACGGAGAAAATATATTAGATGACAAGCATGATATATATGCATATAGGACAAAGCTTGGGATGGTATTTCAGCAGTTTAATTTATTTGAAAATCATGACGTTCTAAGTAATTGTACTGTTGGTCAGATAAAGGTGTTGAATCGAAGTAAGGAAGAAGCAGAAAAGGTAGCTATGAAATATCTAGAAATTGTTGGAATGGACAGGTATATTAACGCAAAGCCAAAACAGCTATCAGGTGGTCAAAAGCAAAGAGTTGCCATAGCTAGAGCACTTTCTATGGAGCCGGATGTAATGCTATTTGACGAGCCAACTTCTGCATTGGATCCCGAAATGGTTGGAGAGGTTCTAAAAGTAATGAAAGAATTAGCGGAAACTGGTCTTACAATGCTTGTGGTAACACATGAGATGGGATTTGCAAAGGAAGTATCAGATAGGGTAGTATTTATGGATAAGGGTGTAATAGCTGAAGAAGGAAGCCCTGAAGAAATTTTCAATAACCCTGTTCAAGAGAGAACTAGAGAATTCTTAAAGAGGATTTTAAATAAAGAATAAAACTTTTATTGACAATTTCTAAATATGGTAGTATTGTAAATAGAAATAGTAAAAAAACCTATGAAAAAGAATAGTAAACATTTAGAACTATATTAAAGAGAGTCGCAGGTGGTGTGATTGCGATATATAGAAAAGTGTTGAATGGACTTTTGAGGGCAGCCTGAAATGCAAAGAGTAGGAGCTGACGGGTACCGTACCTGTTATAAATACGGCGCATATGATAGTATGTAGCAGAGCGGATTTCTTTTATGAAATCAATTTGGGTGGCACCGCGATATGATTATTCGTCCCAAGTATTTACTTTATGTAAGTACTTGGGACTTTTTTATGCCCAATGAACACCAAATCTATGTGAGAAAAGCAAGCAAATAGATTTGAGTTGATAGACTGTCACATGTTCTAATAATTATTTACTATTATTTATTAGTTATTAACTGAATTAAAAAAGGAGATGGTTTTTTGGATAGTGGTTGGTGGTGCTATAGATAGGAAAACAAAATTTGAGAGGAGATTTAAAATGAAAAGGATATTAGGACTAATAATTATTATTGCAACATTAAGTTTTTTAATGGGATGTAGTACTACGGAGGCAACAGGCAATGATGAAATTAAACAATATACAATAGGAATCGGACAATTTGGAGAACATGGG
>JBFNEZ010000168.1:0-8478 GCA_040797825.1 Thermotaleaceae bacterium
GATGATATCCTTTATCATATTATCGAAAAGGGATTACTTTCTCTGAAAGCTGATATTAATGCTGCACTCAGTAAAAGTAAAGATTTTCTTAGTAGGTATTATATGATTTGTACTGCTTTTAGGTCATATCAATATGATTCTCCTAGTTCTATGGACAGTGTGATAAAAGCAAAGTCAACAGGCTTTAACGAAAAGGATGTTCCGGAGGTAATTAATAGAATACTTTCCTTAGGGGATGAAATTAATCAAATTCTTGTAAGTTTTATAGAAGATGGGATAAAGCAGAAAGTGGTACGAGAAGATATCAATCCAATGGCAACTGTGTATATCATGTGGTCGAACATTACATCATTACTGTTACTGGCTGAAACAAAAGAAGCTGTTATAAAAAAACAGCTCGGTATGACATGTAGTGAATTTCTTGATTACAGTTTTACACAAATTATTAATTCTCTATTGAAAGAACATATATAGAATCATGCCATATCATTTGTATGAATAAGGGGGGAGTTACTTGAGCTTTGAAATAGAATTGTTTAATAGCAGCCTCATTCAAAAACAGGCTATAACCGAAGTCCTGAAAATGAATGAGGAAACAGCAAAATACGGTCTAATCTTGACAGAGCAGCAGGCAGTTGCTTTGGTCAAAACAAGGTCTGATTCACTTAAAAATGCGGGCAGAATTGAATTTAGCGGTGGTGTAATAGATAAGCTGATTTTAGCTTTTTGTGATTCTCCTTATATTACTCAGCAAAACTATGAAGATTCACTGCATGAATTGGTGGATATATTCTACTCTTTCAAAAATGAAACATTAGACAGAATTAGCGATAATTATTTGATTGCCTTCATGCAAAAATCTTTTAACGGTAATTGCTGCGGCTCGTTGGAATTGTTGTCTGGGAGAGAATTACCAGTACTTGCACACAGGCTTAACTGTACCCATATGAAAGGTTTCACGGAGGAAATAGATGACGAATATTGATCGAATATATTTAATTGATAGATCCACATTGAGCGGAAAAAATTATTTTGTTTCATTAATTAAACAGGGACTGTTTTACGAATTGCTCTCAGACACAGACATAGAGCGCATACAAGTTGAAAGCCTAACACTATTGGTCAAGCAGACAGAACTTTTTAATAACGGTGCTAGCAGTTCCATACGAATCGAAAAAGCACAGGATTTATTATCATCTATATTATATACAGTTGGGGTTCAGTTAAAATCCTATGCTTCTCCTGAAGATGCTATTGATGCGTTAAAAACTGAGAATTTAGACCGTTTGTTCTATTTGGGGTTAAAAAAAATCAACAGGAAGATTATGATTGCGAAGCAGGCACATTTGAGGTTGAAAAAATGCTTATTTAAAACTCAAAATGTGTTTTATCGTTTAACGGCAGTTGACGCCATTAATGGCTTTTTTAAGTTGTATAATCCAAAATTTTCTGCGCAAGAAATCCATATTACAGCGGATTATCCAACCTTTAACATAGTGTATGATCTTGATGGTATAGAGTTTATAGAAGGGTATTTAAAGAACCTTACCCATGAAAATAGCTTTTGCTTATACTTTTCCGAAAATGCAGTTCATCACCTTTTATGCGGATTGGATGAAAACTATCAGAAGGTTTTAATGAATATCTATGAGCCAGTATTAATCACTTCCCTTGGGTGTATTTTAACTTATCATGCAGGACGTGATTTAAATCTGAATAGCGATGATATCGATACTTTAGCGGACCTGTTTTCTGGGAAAGACACCGATGAAGTTGAGCAATTGATAAAAAATGCATTAGACAAATTGATAGCCGAACTGGATTGCTCTTTTGATTTGAGAGACTATTTAAAAAACAGTATCGATAAAATTGTGGTATCCATAAAAAATGCAGCACATCATAATTGTTTGGACAAGGTGTTCCTGATTCCCTTCTACCCAGAAGATAATCAAAAAATCGTGTTATCCTATGGAGAACGGATGGATGACAAATCCTATACTGCAATACTTAATGATCTTCTTCAATGTAACAGTGCTAATGGAAAAGCAGAAATCATCTGCAACAAAATCTCTTCCTTTGGTGATTTACTGGAAATTTTGCGGGATGCAGATTTGGTGCAAGACGAATTGATTAATATCTTTCAAAAGATTCCATCTGTGGTAATAGCTGCATTGAACAAGCGATACCCCAATGAGGATTTTTTATATGATGAGAGTGAATTAAAAATACATTATGCATTGCAAACATTTAAGAAATTGTTGCCTGAGGAAATCAGGTTGCAGCTTGAAGAAGCAGCAAAGGTGATTCACTTTGAAATGTAATAGAAAGCGTAAGGCATGTCAAAGTGAAAAACATTGATAAGGGCTCTATTTAAAAGTATGTTACTTCTATTTATTGCATTAAAGATTATATTCTTATAAAAAATAAGAAGATTATCTGTTTGTCGTAAACTGTCAGATGGTTCTTCTTGTCTTCTATCACTCGTTGTGATAGTATGGTGATAGAAACTGATAGAAGGAGCGGTGTTATGAAGTTATATGAAAGTGAAACAATTGAATTGAAGGAAGTATATACCTCAGATTTAAAAAAGGAAATTGTTGCCTTTGCAAATACAAACGGTGGGACAATCTATATTGGAGTACAAGATAGCGGAGAAATTATTGGCGTTGAAAATGCTGACTTTGTAATGCAACAAATTTCAAACTCTCTAAGAGATAGTATCCGTCCAGACGTTTCTATGTTTACTAATATTGAGTTGCTGCAGGAAGAAAGCAAGTTTTTTATTAAACTTACTGTTAGTCAGGGAACAAAAAAACCTTATTATTTATCAGATAAGGGTCTTAAACCAACAGGCGTATATGTTAGAAGTGGAACAACATCTGCCCCGGCATCTGAAGATGCTATCCGTATGATGATAAAAATGACAGATGGTGATTCATTTGAGTCAAATCGTTCTCTTGTTCAGGAGTTGACTTTTAATAGACTAAATGAGGAATTGAAAAAAAGAGGATTAGAATTTACTGAAATTCAAATGAAGAATTTAGGAATTCTTTCCTCTGATGATATTTACACAAATATGGGGTTACTTGTTTCAGACCAATGTAAACACTCTATCAAATTTGCAATTTTTCAAGGTACAGATAAATTGGTGTTTAGAGATAGAAAAGAGTTTACCGGCTCCCTATTTGCTCAGCTTGCAGATGCCTATAAAACCATTGACTTTTATAATGGGACAAAAGCTACATTTCATGATTTACTACGCACAGATGAGAGGGATTATCCAGAAGATGCGATTCGTGAAGCATTGCTGAATGCCATTGTTCATAGGGATTATTCCTTTAGTGGTAGCACATTCATAAATCTATACTCTGACCGTATAGAGATGATTTCATTAGGTGGGCTGGTACCCGGATTATCCTTAGAGGCAGCTATGCTGGGAGCGTCTCAACCCAGAAATGAAAAGCTTGCAGCTCTATTTTATAGAATGAAGCTAATTGAGGCATATGGCACAGGCATAAGTAAGATAATCAGTTGCTACAGAGGTTTACCTGTACAGCCTATGTTTGAAAATGTAGAGGGTGCGTTTAGGGTTGTTCTTCCTAATATACATGCCAAAGTATTAAACACAGAAGATGAAAAGTACTTGCCTATCTTAGGATTATTTGAAAAGCAAAAAGAAATTACTCGCACTGATGTTGAAGAAGCTTTGGGAGTTGGCACAACTCGTGCAATTAATATGCTCAAAGAAATGCTAGACAAGGATTTGATTAGTAAGGTTGGAAATGGCAGATTGACGAGATATGTGAGGAAGTAAAATATAGAAACTACTTTTAGAAAGTGATACTGTTTACTCTCCATTTACCAAATGTCAGATTGTTTCAACTACAAGAGGGAATTGAGATTTTACATCACAGTCAAGGACTTTTCGGACAAAGGCTGTACTTTATTAATAAAACGAAACAATATTAGTTGTTCTTCTGAACACTATGGGGCAGAAATTTATCGGCACCTATCGATGATGCCGATTTTACAATACCTATCGTCTTTTCTATGTGGATTATACATATGCAGAGTTACCTGTTTTGTTTATAAAAATAAAATAGAGGGTATACTTTTGGATATAAAATTGTAGATTATTATTTTATCTGTAAAGACCTTGCAAGTTTTAAAAGAATAGGATAGGATTTAGATAAAAGTTTAATGTCACTGCTCAAAGTTTTAGGAGGAAAATTTTATGAAGAGAAAATTTATTAGTATATAGTTACTAATCATTATAATAATTATATCAACCACCGCGTTTGCAGATGCAACTGTTGGTGATGTTATCATTTCATTAGGTGATGATCTGACAGAAAGTGAAAAAGAGGCAATATTGGCAGAATTTAACCCGCCAGAAAATGCACAGATGATTGTAACTACTAATGCAGAAGAACACGAATATCTGGGTGCTGTTATTCCAGCTAGTAAGATTGGGAATATCGCCATTTCTTCTGTTATGATCACTTATACTGAAAAAGGTAGTGGTCTTAAAGTAATTACTAGTGATAAAATCACATATATTACAGATGAAAACTATATTAATGCTTTAATTACTGTAGGAGTTGAAGATGCAGATATTAAAATTACTGCTCCTAAAAATGCGTCTGGAACAGCTGCTTTAACTGGAATCATGAAAGCCTATGAAGTATCTACTGGGGAAGCTATTGATGACGCTATAAAAAAGGTAGCTAATGAAGAAATGATTCGTACTGCTGAATTAGGTGAACGAATTGGTAATGAAAAAGCTATAGAATTAATCAATAAAATCAAACAAGAAATTGCTGAAAAAAAACCAGAAACAACAGAGGAAATAAAAGACATTGTAATCAATATTGTCAATAATTATAATATCAACTTATCAGATGAACAGATAGAACAATTGGTATCATTATTTGATAAGATGAAAAATTTAGACATCGATTGGAATAAAGTATCTAATCAAATTGAAAGCATTGCAAAAAAAGCTTCGGATTATTTATCATCTGAAGAAGGACAGGGATTTTTGCAAAATCTAAAATTATTTTTTAATGCATTAATAGATTGGATTGCCTCTTTATTTAGGTAAGTCATTAGCTATTGTTTATTTTTATTTGACAGTATATTAGGGTGATATTTAAGAATTTAAAGGATTTTGATAAAATTTAATAGTGTGTTTTATGTTCCCTCATACTCATCAGTTTGAGGGATTTTTTTAAGGATGACATTAGGGTTATTATCAAGTAAAAAGACATTCATATTTGAGATTAACTTTTATTGACACCTGTACTACTATGTGTTACTATATAGAGGTAGTAAGTATTGCTGGATACCAGTAATGCTAGATAGTTAAGAGGGTGATTATTTGGAAAATATTACAGAAATGCTAAAAGGTGTACTGGAAGGCTGTGTTCTTGAAATTATCAGTCATGAGGAAATATATGGTTACGAAATTACTAGGAGATTGAATGCACTCGGATTTTCGGATGTTGTAGACGGTACAGTCTATACCATATTGGTGCGGCTTGAGAAGAATAAACTTGTGGACATAGAAAAAAAACCATCCAATATAGGACCGCCTCGAAAGTTTTTCAAGCTCAACGATGCGGGACGTGAGGAGCTGAGGAGTTTCTGGGAAAGATGGGAATTCGTATCATCAAAAATTAGCGAGTTAAAGGAGAAAGAATAAATGAATTTTTGGGAGAGAATTACTGGGAGTGACATGACTAAAGAGTTGAAAACTTTTGAATCACGTGCCAAAAAGCTACCGGCTGATTATCAAGGGGCATGGGAAAAAATTAATTCTAATCTGTGGGCGTACTCAGATTTCACTGGCCGCAACCTCATGCCAATTCTTGACAGTGTCCTTGGCCTACTCGAAGAAACGGCTGCGGACGGTCATAGTGTCCAAGAGGTTTTGGGTGACGATATCAAAGGCTTCTGTTCAGAGCTTGCTGGCGAAGAAGGGGCAAAGACTTTTCGGGATAAGTGGCGAAAGCAACTCAACAATAATATCGCTAAAAAATTAGGAAAATAGGAGAATAAAATGAGAATAGAAGATATCATAGAAGGCAAAAAAGAGTGGCGAGCGCACGTGGCACGTGTCAAAGCTCTCCCTAAGGATTATCAGATTGTTTATAAAGAGATACAAAAATATCTATTTAAGGTCGGTCCTGTTGAGCTAACCGACGGGACGGGTTTGCTCTCTGGAATTGTCGATCTTTTTGAAGAGGGAGCAGCTCTGGGGAAAGGCGTGCTGGAAGTAACGGGCAGTGACGTAGCGACATTCTGCGACGATTTAATCAAGGATTCAAAAACTTATACTGACATCTATCAAGAAGCTGCTGACCAAAAAGTTAACAAGGCCATGAAAAAGATTACAGATAAAAAAAGGTAAAAGGTCTGCAACTTATATTGGTCAACAAAAAATATTAACTAAAGGGATGGTAGTGTGTGTAAATACGAGTGGATATTATGCCCGATATGTGGCAACAAAACAAGGGTCAAGATAGGTGTTGATACGGTGCTTGAAAACTTTCCACTATTTTGTCCTAAGTGTAAACAGGAAACGATAATTAATGTAAAACAACAGAATATATCAGTTGTTAAAGAGCCAGACGCAAAGACGCAGAGCCGATAACATGTGTGTAATCACAGTTGTCGGCTCTTGTTTTTTTATAATTACTCAAGCTAAATCGAAAGGTTTAATGCAGGTTTGAGTAATTTACAAAATTTTGTAGAGGGGAAAAGAAAATGAAAGAAAACATCATACAAATTAAAGGGTTAAAGAAATCTTATAAAGATGTAGAAGTACTAAAAGGAGTAAATCTTGAAGTAGAGCAAGGAGGTATCTTTGCATTACTAGGTTCCAATGGAGCAGGAAAAACAACTATGATTAGAATCATGACCACTTTACTTAAAGCAGATACTGGAAGTGTTGTAATCAATGGTTTTGATATTGAAAAAAATCCAGGGGATATTAGAGGTTTTATCAGTCTTACTGGTCAATTTGCCGCTATTGATGAAATATTGACTGGACGTGAAAATCTTCAGATGATAGCAAAGTTGAGACATCTTAAAAAGCCGAATTCAGTAGCGGATGAGTTAATTAATCGTTTTGGTATGTCAGAAGCTGCAGACCGCAGAGTGAGTACCTACTCTGGTGGTATGAAAAGAAGAATTGATATAGCAATGAGCCTTTTGGGAAATCCAAAGATTATTTTCCTAGATGAGCCAACAACAGGTCTTGATCCAGAAGCACGTTTAGAAGTTTGGAAGATTGTAAAAGAGTTATCAGCTGAAGGAACTACAGTATTCTTAACGACTCAATATTTAGAGGAAGCGGAACAACTTGCTGATAAAATAGCTATTCTTCATGGGGGAAAAATTATTGCACTAGATACACTAGAAGGATTGCAAAAATTATTCCCGCCTGCAAAAGTTGAATATGTTGAAAAACAGCCTACATTAGAAGAAATATTCCTAACAATCATAGGTAAGAAGGGGGAGAAATAAATGGATTCTACAAATAGATATTTTTTCAAAGATATAAGTATTATGTTTGGACGTTCTATGCGTCATATTTTTAGAAGTATGGATACAATTATTACAGTTTGTATCACACCAATTGCTATTATGTTATTGTTCTTTTATGTATTTGGGGGGGCGATTGAAACAGGAACAGAAAATTATATTGATTATCTATTACCAGGGATAATGTTAATGTCTATTGGTAGTGGGATTGCATATGTAGCTTACCGTTTGTTTATAGATAAAGAGCTTGGTATCTTTGAACGTTTTCACTCTATGCCTATCGCTCGTTCTGCAGTATTATGGGGACATGTATTAACCTCATTAATTTCAAATGGAATCTCTGTAGTAGTGATTATACTTGTTGCATTATTAATGGGCTTCCGTTCTTCAGCAGGAATCTTAGAATGGTTAGTGGTATTTGGAATTCTTGGGATTTTTACACTCGCATTGACTTGGATTGCTGTAATTGCGGGACTTGCTGCTAAAACATTAGATGGTGCAGGGGCATTCTCTTACCCAATTATCTTCTTACCATTTATCAGTTCTGCATTCGTACCAACAGATACGATGCCTACAGTAGTACGTGCTTTTGCAGAAAATCAACCCGTAACTCCCATCGTAGAAGCTATTCGTAACTTACTAGCAAACCAGTCAGTAGGCAATAATATCTGGGCTGCCCTTGCTTGGTGTATAGCAATAATTGTTGTTGTTTATATCTTTGCAATGAGGATATATAAAAAATTGTAAGATATCTTAATACTAAGTACAATTACTCACATATATGGTAAATTTCATATATGGTATAGTATAATATAATAAGTTGGCGAGGTAAATCATCATCAAAAAATCAAGTATGGGTAGAGAGGGATAATATGTGTACAGGTATAAAAATAAATTATGAAGATGGTTGTGTTATGGGAAGGACGATGG